>JAGQWZ010000434.1 GCA_020436835.1 Saprospiraceae bacterium
ACATTAAAGAGCAGGGTTGGGAAGCCATAAAGTATATTATTGAAAGCAGGAGGTCAGTCTTCCCCCCCGCCTTCAATGATAAACCTGTTTCCAGGAAGACAATTTCATTGCTTTTGGAAGCAGCAAATTGGGCCCCCAATCACAAACTTACACAACCATGGAGGTTTGTGGTTATGGCCGGTAATATGCGAAAGAAACTGGGTGAATTTATGTTGGAGGATTATGATTCCAACACTCGTCCAGAGCAGAGACTGGAAAAGAAGCGTAATAAATTGTTGGCAAATCCGACGCGTTCGGCGGCAATTATAGCGATCTGCATGAAACCGGATATTTCGGGGAAAGTGCCTGAGTGGGAAGAATTGGCTGCTACCGCATGCGCTGTTCAGAATTTGTGGTTGACCGCCACGGCTTTGGGTCTCGGAGGATATTGGAGCACACCAAAAAACCGGGAGGGTATAGCACGGTTTCTGAAGCTGGATGAGGGTACAAAATGTTTGGGATTATTTTATTTGGGTTACTATGATCAGCGGCCTCCAACTCCCAGTCGTCGTCCCTGGAACGAAAAGGTAATATGGATGGAAGAATAATGAGGTATGTCACTGACCAAAAATTGGTCAAAAACTAAATTAAACGTAGTTTTGCCGACCGAATTTCTAATTGTGGTACCTCAAGCAGGTATCGATTTTCAAATGTCTTAATCGAAATACGTATATGGGTCAATCTATCACTTATGTGATTCCGGTCATGGGTATTATTGCCCTATTATTTACTTTCTGGCGGTCATCCTGGGTTTCAAATCAGGATGCGGGTACGGATCGTATGAAGGTGATTGCTACGAATATTGCCGAAGGAGCTATGGCTTTCTTGCGCAGTGAATATAAGGTCCTGGCTATTTTTGTCGCCATAGTGGCTATATTACTTTTTATCAGTGGTCAATCCGACGAAGCTTCTAATCCTCTGATCGCCGTTTCCTTCATCATAGGAGCTCTATGCTCTGGTCTGGCTGGATTTATAGGAATGAAAGTGGCCACAAAGGCAAATGTCCGGACCACTAATGCTGCCAGAACCAGTCTCGGGAAGGGGCTGGAAGTTGCCTTTGCCGGCGGCTCCGTAATGGGTCTGGGTGTTGTGGGCCTGGGTGTGTTAGGACTTGGGACCTTGTTTCTCATCTATAGCAATATGGACTGGAGTGTTCTGAAGGTAATTAATGTTTTAACCGGATTTTCTTTTGGAGCATCATCCATTGCGCTCTTCGCGAGAGTGGGAGGTGGTATCTATACCAAGGCTGCGGATGTCGGTGCCGATCTGGTCGGTAAAGTTGAGGCAGGTATTCCGGAAGATCACCCTCTGAATCCGGCAACGATTGCCGACAATGTGGGAGATAATGTGGGAGATGTAGCAGGTATGGGAGCCGATCTGTTCGAATCTTATGTTGGGTCCATTATTGGTACGATGATCCTTGGCGCTGCTTTTATTGCGATCACAGATGACGGTAGTACGGCAGCAATGGTGAGTGGACAAAACTGGGCAGATGGTTTTGATGGACTTTCTGCAGTCCTTCTACCGTTGGTATTGGCGGGTACCGGAATAATCACGTCCATCATCGGTACATTTTTTGTCAGGGTGAAAGAGGGTGGGAATCCTCAAAAAGCATTAAATGTGGGAGAATTTCTGTCCTCTGCTTTGATGTTGATTTTTACCTACATCATTGTTCAGTGGATGCTGCCGGAGTCCTGGGTATTTGCAGGAAAAGAAGTATCGAGAAACGGAGTTTTCTGGGCCGTCATACTAGGGTTAGTAGCCGGCCTAGGTATTGGAATGACTACAGAATTTTATACTGGTACAGGAACAAAACCGGTACGTTCTATCGTGCGACAATCCCTCACGGGTTCTGCCACAAATATTATTGCCGGTTTGGGTGTAGGGATGCAGTCGACCGCTATTCCGATCATAATTTTAGCCATTGCTATTATTGGCGCATTTCAGTTTGCCGGTCTCTACGGAATTGCAATTGCAGCGGTGGGGATGCTGTCGAATACCGGAATTCAGTTGGCCGTAGATGCATATGGACCTATTTCTGATAATGCCGGAGGAATAGCTGAAATGAGTGACCTGCCAAAAGAAGTACGCCAAAGAACTGATAAATTGGATGCAGTTGGTAATACTACCGCTGCTATTGGTAAGGGATTTGCCATTGGAAGTGCCGCATTAACCGCATTGGCATTGTTCGCGGCTTATATGACGATCACCGGAATTCCCGGTATTGATATTTCAAAACCCGTGGTATTGGCTGGTTTGTTCATTGGAGGCATGTTGCCTTTCTTGTTTTCCTCACTGGCAATGAATGCCGTAGGTAGGGCAGCGATGGATATGATCGAGGAAGTCCGGCGGCAATTCAGGAGTATTCCGGAACTCACCGAGGCATTGAAGGTCATGAATAAGAATGAAGGAAAAGAATTCGCTGATTGGAGCACCGGGGATCAGAAGATATTTGAAGCAGCTAACGGGAAGGCTGAATATGGCAAATGTGTCGCTATTTCCACTAAGGCCTCCATACGTGAGATGATCCTTCCCGGAATGGTAGCGGTTCTGACCCCAGTGGTTATCGGCTTTGGACCTAAAATTTTTGGTAGTACGATGGGACCTGAAATGTTAGGCGGCCTGCTAGCGGGGGTCACGGTGTGTGGTGTACTAATGGCCATTTTTCAATCGAACGCCGGTGGTGCCTGGGATAATGCCAAAAAGATGTTTGAAGAAGGTGTGGACATCAAGGGCATCCGCTATGAAAAAGGATCTGATCCTCATAAAGCTACGGTTGTTGGTGATACGGTGGGTGATCCTTTCAAAGACACTTCAGGGCCGTCATTGAATATCCTGCTCAAGTTGATGTCAGTGGTTGCGCTGGTAATCGCACCATTTCTCTAGTAAATATTAACAAATATCATATGTAGATGCCCGGTTGTCCAAACTGGGCATTTTTTTTGTGATTGGATATGCTGAACCCAAAGTTGAGCGTTACTATTTCGTTAAAAAGTAGGCTTAACTTACTCGTTCCAAAACTTTTTAAGGCAAAAACGAGTATATTTAGTAACTATTTTTACCTGATAGCATAACCAAAACAAATGCGAAGTATGGTGCTGAGAAGCTCGTTGATTTTGATGATAGCGCTCCTTGGGTTGTTTCTGAAATCTCACCAGGTAGGCGATTCTGATCAGGCTAAGAAAGAGTTTTTTACTCTGCAAGCGGTAGTTAAATTTTTAGATAGGGTTCATTATGAGCCCAAATCTCTTGACGATGAACTCTCCCATCAGGTCTATGATTCTTTTCTCAAATCAATTGATCCTGCCAAGCGGTTCCTTACCCAGCAGGAAATTGATCAACTGGAGGTATACCGTTCGAAGTTGGATGATCAAATAGCCAGTGGTTCTTTTGAGTTCTTTAATCTTGCTGAAGATCTGATTTCCAATGCAGTGGTACGGGCAGAACAGTACTACAATCAATATATTGATTCAGAACTCAATATCCACGATGATGTTGACACGTTGGTCGTCAATGCAGATGACCGGTCTTTCGCAGCAGATCCGCAAGAACTGGAAGATTATTGGCACAAATTGATGCAGTATGAGACCATTGTCAAAGTGCATGGACTGAAGATTGCCGCAGATGAGGATGAAGAAAAGTCGGAAGAAGAATTGGTTGCCGAAGCTAGAGAGACCATTTCTGACAATTTTAGCGACTGGTTTAAGCGACTAAAGAGCCTAAGACGGTCAGATCGTTTTGAAGATTATCTGAATGCGATTACCGGAGCCTATGACCCTCACTCCAATTACTTTAGTCCCCGGGAAAAGGAGAATTTCGATCTAAACATGAATAACAGTTATGAAGGGATCGGAGCACGCTTAATGCCGGAGGGTGAGTTAACCAAAGTAACTGAAGTCATCCCAGGAGGACCGGCATGGAAACAAAAGGAACTTGAAGCTAATGACTTCATAATAAAGGTAGCCCAGGATGGAGAAGAGTCCAAAGATGTGAGAGGTTGGAGACAAGATGATGTGATTGATCTGATCCGCGGAAAAAAGGGGACCAAGGTTACTCTTACCGTTCGGAAATCTGATGGAAGAGAGGTAGAGATTGGCATTGTTCGAGATCAGGTAGTGCTGGAGGAAGGAAGGGCAAAATCGCTTTTAATCCGTACCGAGACTGAAGGCGCCGAGATCGGTTACATCCGTTTGCCAAAGTTTTATTTTGAAGCGGATGGAAAGCCGGGTTGTGCTGAAGATATCGCAACGGAGATTGAGAAACTTGATAAGGAAGGTGCTAAAGGAATAATTTTGGATCTCCGCAATAATGGTGGTGGTTCATTGTCAGAAGTTGTAGATATGAGCGGTCTCTTTATCGACAAAGGACCGATTGTTCAGGTGAAATCAAGAGAACGAAAACCTTATGTCTTAGAAGATGAAGACCCCGCTGTACAATATCAGGGACCACTAATCATTATGGTTAATCACTTTAGTGCCAGTGCATCGGAGATCATAGCAGCGGCATTGCAGGATTATAACCGCGCGATTATTGTGGGCAGCACTTCCACTTTTGGTAAGGGAACCGTTCAGCGTTTCCATCAACTGGATCGATTTATCGTGGGAAATAACGATCTGAAACCGCTGGGAGAAGTCAAGATTACCACTCAGAAATTTTACCGTGTGAATGGTGGCTCCACTCAATTGAAAGGTGTTGTTCCGGATATTATCTTGCCTTCACCCTATAACTATATCAAAGCGGGAGAAAAGGATCTGGACACTCCTCTGGCATGGAGTGAGATCCAGCCGGTAGATCATAGTCAACATGTCATGGTATTGCCAGACCGGGAGCTATTGGCCTCTGCCAGTGCTGAAAGGGTTAGTCATAATGAAAAGTTTAAACTAATCGAGGAGAGAGCAAAACTTCTCAAAGCCCAAAGGGACGAACATCTGAAATACCCGCTCAGTTTGGAAGCTTATGAAAATGAGTATGAGCGACGGGAGACAGAGAATGACAAGTTCAAGAATATGTACAAGACAGAAGTACCATTACTTGTTCGGAATTTGGACGCCGAAGTGGGCCATATTGAAGAGGATGAAACCAGAAAAGCCAATAATGAAGATTTCATGAAAGATGTTAAATCCGATATCTATATTGAGGAAGTACTGCACATCATGAAAGATATGTTGAGTCAACAATAGTATGCTACTGCATACTGCATAAATTATATTCAGCCCATGATGATGTCATCGTGGGCTTTTTTATAAAATCTTATAAAGGAACGGAAAAAGGGATCATGCACCTTGATAAGATCTTTATTGTATTTCTCATAATACTCTCTTCGGTGTCCTTCTTGCGGGGACAGAACGAGCTGGGCAATATTACCCAAATATCGCTGGAGCAAGGTTTGTCTGACCGGACAATTAAAGATATAAGCAAGGACAAATATGGTTATATATGGATTGCGACCCGTAATGGACTAAACCGCTATGATGGTCTGCAGATCGTGAACTATGATAATCATCCCAGTAGTCAGACACGAATTAGTTTTAAAGATATCGACCGGGTCCTTTGCCGTAAGGACGGAGGATTGATTATCCAGTATGAGAATAACCGCCGATCCCTGGATGTATTGGGTTCAGCTTCCACTCAGGCCCAGAAGCTCTTTCTTAATCAGGAGAATGGCGTTTTAGGCACCGTACAACGGTTAAGTCTTGATAAGACTTCAGGAGATGTATATGCTCTCGTATCCAGAGACTCGACTTTAATTCTGCAGAGATTGAACAAGGAACTTCGATTCGATAGTCTCTTTACCTTTAAAAGTTACAAGGCAAAAGCCTCTTCTACCTACGAATTTTTAGTAACGGACCGGGGTCTGGTTTGGTTAAACGATGATCAATTGGGCCTTACTCTAAGTGATACTCTGGGTAATATCATTAGTAGTTTTGATTATGATTCTATCGGAGTGCAGGACAATGCAGGGTTAACAAATATCCTGTATCAGGACCGGCAAGGAAGAGTATGGTTGAGTTTTGTTAATGCAGAGGGTCTGTGGGAGTTTAATGAAGCGGCTGGATATTTTACCCCATTCCAGTTAGAAGAAGTGTCCGGGCATTACAGTGACTTGTGGGAGGATGCATTGGGTAATGTTATGATCTCCAAAAAGTCAGCAAACCGTGTGACCGGTCTTTATATTGTTTCTGCAGACGACGCCGTGACCCAATTTGAGGCATTAGTAGCACAAGAGCCAATTATCAACGTCATTCATAGTGATGACTTTGACAGATTGCTTTTCGCTGGCACTAATAGTGGAGTCAGAAAGATCACCAAAACGAAGAAAAGGGTAAAGAAATATCTTACCCGCACCGGTTCCGGCAAGGGAATCAATCTCCGGGGAATTACAGAATTACCTGACAGTTCAGTAATCGTAAGTGACGCTTATAATCAGTGGTTCCGCTTGGAACAATCCCGGGATTCCATTTACCCCATTGAGTTTGACCTGCCGGATCATGGCGATGTCACCTACGAAGATGGTGCGAAGGAACTTATTTATGATCATGATGGGGGAGTTTGGGGTACTCGGTACAGCACGCGCTATAAGTCTGAACTGTTGCATTGGAATATCTACGAACAATCACTCACATCCTTTTTCTTTCCTCAGAAGATTCAAAGTTTAATTTTAGGCCAGGATGGATACATTTGGTTCGTGTCAGGACAGGCAAATGATGAGAATCGTCTAACCTATTTTGACCGTGAGACAAAAATATTTCGGCATTATTTTCTTCCGGACGGTACAAATCCCCTGGAAGGATATCTTGCTACCTATCTCTACGAAAGCAGTGATGGTACCAAATGGGTGGGCACAACAACAGGATTGCTGAAGATCGATCCGGAAGGACAGATAAAGGCTTTTCGTCCAATCGAGAATGATTACCACGGAATCAGTAGTGACATGATCTATGTCATTACGGAAGACAGGCAACATAAGATCTGGATTGGCACCGATGCGGGAGTTAATATATATGATCCCGAAAGTACTGATGAAACGGCAATGACATTTTTTGACACTCGCGACGGTTTGCCGGACAATAATGTATGCGGTATTCTGGAGGATGACAATGGGAATATGTGGTTTAGTACTTTTAACGGCCTCTCATATTTCGATACGGAATTGAAGACTTTTCGAAATTTTGGTACCGCAGACGGGTTCAGCCATCTGGAGTTTAGCCTTTTCTCATTCTATAAAGACCGGACCGGAAATATCTTGATGGGCACGAGTAATGGCCTGAATTACTTTAATCCCAATGAACTTCTCGAACGAAATTTGAATGCCCCGATTTTGCTTTCAGAGCTATCTTATTACGACAAACTGGAAGGTGCAATCGTTGAGAAGCTGCATAATTTGCAAAATGTGAAGGAAGTAATCCTACCAGCTTCCAACCGCTATTTTCATTGCTCTTTTGCATTGGCTGACTACGCCTATCCCCAGTTGAATCGCTATCAGTATAAGCTTGAGGGTCTGGATATTGACTGGAATTGGATTGGTACACAGAACGAAATAAGATTTAATAATCTTCCTGCCGGAAATTACGTATTGAAGATCAAAGGCGCAGATCGAAATCTGAATGTCAGTAGTGAGGTCTTTTCACTTCCGATTAGAGTAAATCAGTTTTTTTATAAAAAGGCATGGTTTGTAGCATTGTGCATCACCGTTATTCTATTAGGTATCTACCTATTTCACCGCATACGGCTGCGCCAGGTTATTGAAATGGAAAGACTGCGAACAAAGATCTCAAGTGACTTGCATGATGATGTGGGTGGATTACTATCCGGCTTAGCTATGCAGACCGAGTTATTGGAATATACGGCCACTGACAAAGATAAACCAAAGTTGAAACGCATTAGCGATATGAGTCGTAATGCTATGGCTCAGATGCGTGATGTAATTTGGGCGACTGACGCCCGTAAAGATCGATACGAGGATCTGATCGTCCGCATGAAAGAGTATGCGGCTGAGATCCTTTTTTCACGCGATATTACCTGCCACTTTCAAGTTAAAGGAATCCTTCCGGAAAAGAAGTTACCGGTTCAGATCAGGCAAAATTTGTATCTCATTTTTAAAGAAGCAATCACAAATGTGGCGAAACATTCCAATGCCACCAGAGCTGAGGTCTCTCTCATAAAAGATGGATCCAATTTTCAAATGATTATAACTGATAATGGTACGGCTATTTCAGAAAATGGCCACATCTCCTCACTCAATGGATCAGGACTGAAAAATATGGAGATGCGAGCGGAAAACATTAATGCGAAATTTAGCATTAATAAGGAAAAGGGATTTACGGTTAAACTTGAAATGAGAGCAAAAACCTAAAGACCTCGGGTGCGGAACTTTTCGCCCCATAGTTATGGGGCATGTATTTTGCTGGTGAACTATTAAATTTAAGGTCATGAGTACCATAGCCGTCGGAATTGTTGAAGATGAACCTATCGTAAGAGAGAGTTTGGTGACGTTTTTTGATGACCAGCCAAACTTGCAGGTTGTCTGCCAGGTGAAGTCACTGGAGCACTTCCAGGAGTTCTATGCCGATGGTACTGAGAAAGCACCAGATGTCTTGCTGCTTGATATTGGATTGCCAGGAATGTCCGGTTTAGAAGGAATCAGGGTTATTAAGAAGACGATTCCGGATACCGATATCATCATGCTTACCACTTATGAAGAGTCGGAAATCATCTTCAAAGCCTTGTGTGCCGGTGCTTGTTCTTACCTAAGTAAGCGATCGTCACTTTCCCAAATTTTAGAAGCGATTACTGTCGTGCACCAGGGAGGTTCCTATATGTCACCTTCGATTGCCAGAAAGGTGGTAACCTATTTCTCACCGACGGATAATTCCAAAAAGGAACTTCTTACCCCTCGCCAACAGCAAATAGTTGCCGGACTCGTGGAAGGTTTGAGTTATAAGATGATTGCCGACAAGTATTTGGTGTCGATAGAGACTGTTCGGGACCACATCAAGAAAATCTATAAAAAACTTCAGATCAACAGTAAAGCTGAGTTGATAAAGCTTTCCGTTGATGGAGATATTTAATCTTATAATGCTGGATATCAGTTATTTATCCATCATTGGTCTCTGGATTTCCTATTAAAAGATTCAAAACAGTACCCCATCAAGATGTGGTTTCGCCACCTCATTTATGAACCTATATTTGACTTATCAAATGAAGATGATCCTTTTTGATTTTGATACTTTAAGTTAAATGAGGCTTTAACGTAACACACACTCAAAAGAAGCTCCGAAAATGAAAATTTTCGGAGCTTTTCATTTTGCCCAATTCCATGTTCTTTTTATGTACCCCATTAACATGGGGTTTGCGATGAGTAAGTAGTGACTTATCTTTACATCATCAAAATAGTGATCCCTTTTTAATATTTTGATACTTTAAGTTAAATGAGGCTTTAACGTAACACACACTCAACCCTAAGCTCCGAAAGTGTTAAATTTTCGGAGCTTTTTTTATGCACCCCATTAATATGGGGTTTTTTCCGAGGGATCGGTGACCTATCTTTAGAGTATCAAAATTGTGATCCCTTTTTTAGATTTTGATATTAAGTTAAAATAAGGCTTTAACGTAACATTACTCAAACCAAAAGCTCCGAAGATCGTAAGTTTTCGGAGCTTTTTATTTGTGTACAATAGTGCCCGTTAAGTTGACCCCATTAAAATGTGGTTTACATTGGAAAGTGGTTATCTTAAATTTGAGTTAGAATTTTTTATGATCCTTTTTTCATTTTGATACTTAGTTAGTTAAATAAGCTTAATACAGGCTTTTTAAAACCTGAAACTCCGAAAGTGTTACATTTTCGGAGTTTTTTCATTTATAAGGGATAGGTTATGAAAGCCTATTCACTAAGTGAAGCTACCTTATCTTCTAATTCAAGTTCATCTCCTGGAAGGTAACCCGAATGGTTATACACGATTTTTTTATTCTGATCAACAACGATCGTGTATGGCACAGTTTGAAAATGGAGCGAACGCATCAGTGATTGATTGGTGTCAATAAATATCCGGTAAGGCCAGCCTTTTTCTGCTACCATAGGTTTTACCTTCGCTGCAGCACGCGCATCATCGACAGAGATCGCAATTAATTCAACATCATAGTCTGCCTTCCAGGTATCATATAAATCGGCAATTGCATCAAGTTCTTTCTTGCAGGGGGCACACCAGGTAGCCCAGAAGCTGATAATTGTAACTTTCTGATCTTCAATGATCTCATTAAACTCCACATTTTGGCCATCAATCGATTTTATTGTTGCCTGTGGAAGCTGATCCTGTGCATGCAGGGGGATGATCATGATCATAACAGCAAATAGAAAGGTCGTATATCTTACAGTGCGCATGATTATTAGGCGATTTGACGAAATATTAACGTCTACTTTCATAAATAGGTGCAATTTTTGAACAAAAAATGTCTAGGTATCAGTGGGATTTCACTGATTTACTTACTTTTTGCAATGAAGAAACCCTTATACTTAGTACTTCTCACTTGTCTTACCGTCCATCTTCTTGCTCAGGATGAAGGTCTCTTATCCGGTCAGTTGATGTTGAATGGAAATGTATTTCTGGAAGACCAGGCTATTGGCGCAAGCAACACACCTCAATATGATCATCAAATATTTGGCTCGGAGGTGTGGCTGGATCTGAATTACCAGTATAAAGGCTTTGATCTGGGTATCCGGATGGATATTTTTAATAACTCAAATTTGCTAAATCCCAGGGATTCCTATAGTGGTCAGGGAGTAGGAAAATGGTATATCAGAAAACAGATTGATGCCCTCTCTATCCAGGTGGGCTACATCTATGATCAAATTGGCAGCGGACTCATATTTAGATCCTACGAAGAAAGACCCTTGTTGATAGACAATGGGCTCTATGGTGCTTCACTGCAATATTCAGTTTCGGATAATCTGTCGATCAAAGCTTTTGGCGGAAAACAAAAGAACCTTTTTAACACCTATGATAGTTTTCTCAAAGGAGCAGCCATTGATGGCTATATTGCCTTGGGAAAGGATCAAAAGATATCATTAGTACCTGGATTTGGTTTCGTGAACAAGACGTTTTCAGACGATCAGATCAATGACATCATAGGAACAGTCAGAAATTATACGCCCGTGGATTCCATTGGATTGTACTATAACTCATATGCTTTTTCAGTTTACAATACGCTTTCTGCCGGTCCAGTTGTTTGGTATATCGAAGGTGCGTACAAGAGTAATGATGTCTATTTTGATCCCGAGGGCAGAAGACAATTATTTAATGGGGAGACTACATTAGGGAAATTCAGAAATGACCCGGGATCTGTTTTGTATTCCTCACTTAGTCTCGGTTTGAATGGGCTCGGGGTTACGGTGGAGTATAAGAGAACAGAAAATTTTTCCTTCCGGGCGGATCCGTTTGCAGCGCTGAACCGGGGGCTGGTCAACTATCTTCCACCCATGGCGAAAATCAATTCATACAGGCTTAAGTCCAGATATACACCGGCAACACAGGACCTGGCTGAACAGGCATTTCAGGCAGAGGTAAGGTATGCAATCAGCAAGCAATTTAAGGTAGTCCATTATTTGTCAAATATTACCGATTTGGCTGGAAAACAGCTTTATCGGGAATTCGATACCGAAGTCACTTTGAGAAAATCGAGCGCAAACCAGTTGACCCTCGGTCTGCAGCGACAGCAGTACAACCAGGAAGTCTATGAAGGTAAAGCCGGGGTGCCACTGGTGGAGACCTGGACACCCTATTTGGAATGGTTTCATCGATTTACCAGGCGCAAATCAATCAAGATCGAATCGCAATTCATGTCTACCGGTCAGGATTTTGGGAGTTGGTTGTTCTTCCTTGCGGAATATAATGTTGCTCCCAGGTGGTCCTTTGCGATCTCGGACATGTATAATGTTGAACCGGTAAAATCAGAGGATTTGCACTATCCCCGCCTAGACATCGTTTATGTGAAGAATGCCAACCGTTTTAGCTTGAGCTTTATCAAGCAAGTTGAAGGCGTGGTTTGCGCAGGTGGAATCTGTAGACTTGAACCGGCTTTTAGTGGAGTACGTTTTACTTTAAACTCAACCTTTTAAATATCAATGGGAGGAAAGCAACTTTGTCTGATCGTCGCCGGATTGTTTCTAATCACTTCCTGCCGGGAAAATCAACCAGAGTATTCTTTGGCACGGCCGGAAGCCGGAGATAGAGTTGTTGTGGTCGAAGAATTTTCGGGAGTGCGCTGTCCCAACTGTCCGGAGGGCACCAAAGAATTAGAGAATCTAAGGGCTTTGTATAATGATCAGATCATTATTGTGACGATCCATGCAGGGGATTTTGCCTTCACTTATCCCGAAAGTGAATTTGATTTTACGACACCGGAAGGTAATACCCTACTGCAGCTTTTAGGTAATCCAATTGGCTATCCTTCAGCGGTAATAAACCGGGTTGCGACTGGCAGTGGAGGTGCCTTGCAGGCCTTTTCCAGTCAATGGGGAAGCCTGATTGGAGAGGCCATAGCGGAAGATCCATTGGTGATTTTGACGTTGGAGGTTAATTATAATCCTGAGACCAGAGTGCTTCAACCACGCATCGGAATGGTTCCAAATCAGGATTTTAATGAAGAATTACGCCTCACCCTCTTGCTGAAAGAAGATAATATGACTGACTGGCAAAGTGATTCTGAGGTACAAACAGGGGTTGATCAGACATATAATCATCGGAACGTTTTACGTAAAGTAATCTCTGATACACAAGGCGACCGGATTGCGGTCAATGCACCGGCTTTTCTAAGGGTGGAAAAAACCTATCAATACACCTTGCCCGGGGAAACCAATTGGTGGAAGGATCAGGATATTTCATTAGTCGCTTTTATCACCGATGCCTCTGGGGAGATCCTGCAGGGAATTGAAAAACCACTCATTCCGTAAACACGATCGAAAGACCTTGAGCCAACGGGTACTTTATTTATCTTTGCCCACCAATAATTTTAAGTCTAACACTAGATGAAAATATCTTTAAGTTGGTTGCAATCCTATCTTAATATAGATCAAGATCCAACGGAGATTGCAGAAATTCTAACAGAAATTGGTTTGGAAGTGGAGGGATTTGAAGAAGTGGAACAGATCAAGGGGAGTCTCAGGGATTTGATTGTAGGAAAGGTAATGACCTGTGAAAAACATCCCAATGCAGATCGACTCTCTCTCACGACAGTGAATACTGGATCTGACACTTTGCAAATTGTTTGCGGTGCTCCTAATGTGGCCGCCGGTCAGAAGGTGATTGTGGCACCTGTCGGAACTATCCTCTACCATAAGGAAGGTAAGAGTTGGAAAATTAGCAAGGGAAAGATTCGGGGGACAATCAGTGAAGGAATGATTTGTGCCGAAGATGAAATCGGTTTGGGTGAGGATCATAGTGGGATAAAGGTCCTGGATGAAAATTTTGAGGTGGGTGAACCCCTGGCCAAATATTACGACACTTCGACCGATATTGTTTTTGAGATAGGTCTTACACCAAACCGCTCTGATGCAACTTCCCATATGGGGGTGGCTAGAGATCTCTATGCAGCACTAAAAGTCAATTATGATTATTCCGGAAACATAGCATGGCCCGATGTAGATCATTGGATAGTAGACAATGAAGCACTTCCGATTCAAGTGGAAGTACTGCAACCGGATGCATGCCCTCGCTATGCAGGAGTTACCATCAGTGATATTAAGATCGAAGAATCACCTCAATGGCTGAAGTCAAGACTGCAGAACATCGGCCTGCGCCCGATCAACAATGTGGTGGATGTGACGAATTTCGTATTGCATGAATTGGGCCAACCTTTACATGCTTTTGATTACGATAAAATAAAACAGAAAGCCATAAAGGTGCAAACCCTGCCGGCCGGTACACCCTTCCTGTCGCTGGACGAACAAGAGCGTAAGTTGCATGAGAATGATCTTATGATTTGTGATGGCGATGGACACGGAATGTGTATAGGTGGAGTTTTCGGTGGGTTAGGATCCGGAGTCACCGACCAGACGACGAATATTTTTCTGGAATCAGCACATTTCAATGCCAAATGGATTCGACGTACAAGTGAACGACACCTCTTATTTACGGATGCGGCCCGAATTTTCGAAAAGGGCAGTGACCCAAATATATGCGTACTTGCTCTTAAAAGGGCAGCCCTGCTTATCAGGGAACTAGCCGGGGGTAAAATATCGTCAAAGATTGTGGATATCTACCCTGATCCAGTGGAGCCCTGCAAAGTTACCCTTGATTATCAACACCTGAGCCGACTGATCGGTGCTGAGATTGACCCGGTCGAGGTAGAAGAGATCATAGACGCTATGGATATGGAGATCGTTGAGAAAACGGATAAAACCATTTCTGTACTCGTTCCTACAAATAAAGTGGACGTCACCCGTGAAGCAGACCTCATCGAAGAGGTGCTTCGAATTTATGGATTCAATAGAATTCCTGACAAGAGCCGGATGTCATTCAGCATCAATGCCTCAGAAATGACAGACCAGGTGCGCTTGCGGAATAAGGCTTCTGACTACCTGGTTGCACAGGGGTTCTATGAGATCATGGGACTCTCCATGATTGATAAGAAATATATAGATAACAAAATTTTTGAGCTTTCCGAGCACGAGATTGTCCGTATTAACAACACCTCCAATGTGCAAATTGAGGTGATGCGTCCTAATCTTCTGATTACGGCACTGGAGACAATTCGCTATAACCAGAACCGACAGACTAATGAGATCCGTACTTTCGAGTTTGGTAAAAGCTATGTTCGTAGGAATGATGATTATCAGGAGATGGATCACCTCGGCATCGCGGTAGCTGGTTGGGGGCTTGAGTCCTGGCTGGTTCCAACCTTCCCCAATGATAATCGGGAATATTATGCACTTAAAAGTATTGTAGAAAACCTGCTTGCCCTGTTCGGAGTCCATCGATGGGAAGAGACAATTCTGGAGGATACTTATTGGCAATTTGCCGTTGACTACAGCCTGCAATCAAACCAATTAGTCCGATTTGGCAGGATCAGTGAGGAAATATGTGATAAGATGGATATCCGGGGAGGTGTTTTCTTTGCAGATTTTCGATGGAAGGAACTGCTTGAAGTCCAGAAGGTTGATCTGGTACAAGTACAGGAACCTTCCAAATATCCGGTAGTGCGGCGAGATCTGGCTCTGGTGGTAGAGGATGGAGTAAGTTTTAGGAGCATCGAGAAAGTGATCAGAAGAAAGCTGGGTAAGGTGCTGAAAGAATTGAACCTTTTTGATGTTTATAGAAACAAGGAGGTTTTGGGAGAAGGACAAAAATCATATGCTATCAGTCTGTTATTGTCAGATGCCTCCAAGACGTTCTCTGACAAGGAAATCGATGCGTTGATGAATGGCTTGCTCAAAGAATTGGAAAATGAGGTTGGAACAAGGTTACGTTAAAGAATGCTAGATTATCAGGTTAAACTCTTTATCTTTGAAAAATGCAAGATATTCTCCGAAAGTTAGACCGTCTGGAAGATCGAGTGATGCAGTTATCGCAGAAGATCGAATATCTACGGAAAGAGAATATTATGTTGATTGAAGAGAACGTTAAGATAAAGCAAGAAGCTGAAAAAAATAAAATAGGTAAAAATGCCTTGGAGCAAAGTGATGGTGTGGAGAGGATTAGCGATAGTAAAACATCTGTAGTCAGACAGACCGAGCAGATGAAAAAAGAGTTGGACAAATATATCGTGGAGGTGGATAAGTGTATAGAATTGATCAATAATATGTAGGATGGAAGAGCAGCTGAAAAGTATGCAAGTGATGATCGCCGGTAGGACCTATCCCTTGAAAGTGAAGGAACAGGATATGGACCCTATCAGAGAAGTTGTTGACGAGATTAATGATAAGATCAAAGATTTTCAGTTAACCTACATAAATAAGGACAAGCAGGATTGCCTCGCAATGGCCCTGCTCACCTATGCAGTGGAGCTGCATAAAGTGAAAGACGGCGACAATAGCACACCTCAACAGATTTCCAGGAAAGTTGAACATTTAGAAAACCTAATTGAAAACATCCTGAAATAGCTTTTCTCCCTGGGCACTATATCCTATCGGTGCCGGTATCAGGCCGTTATGCTGATGCCTTTTTTGTTAATTTTTAAAAAATTTGCTGACATGGAGTGGCTTATACAAGGTATAGTGGGTCTCATTGTCGGTGCTGTGTTAGCTTTCCTTGGAGTTGGACTTGCCTTGCGCAAGTCACAACAAAGAAAGACCGAGGAAGCAAACAAACAGGCTGATCTGGTGATCCAGGAAGCAAGACTCACTGCTAAAAGAATGATTGATGAAGCTGAAACAAATGCAGATAAGATCGTATCAAAGGCAGAAGGGAAGAATGAGAGCATAAAACAAAGAAAGATTCAGGAGGCCAAAGAGAAATTTGTCCAATTGAAATCAGATTACGAAGAGCGGAAAGCTCAACATCGGATCGAAATGAAAGAACGGGAAATGGAGGTCGTGGAAAAAGAGAAGGAGCTACGGGGAAAACAGAAATCTTTCGATCAGAAAGTAGAACAGTTTGAACAATTTGAGTTGGAAACCAGAACCATCAAGGAGAATCTTGAAAAACAATTACGTATTGTAGCCAAAAGAAAAGAAGAGTTATCTGAAGCCAATGAACAACGCATCAAGGAACTCGAAAATATCTCGAAGATGAGTGAGGTGGAGGCCAAAGAAAAGCTAATAGAAGCTGTTCGTGCCAAAGCGGAGACAGATGCCATGTCGATAGTTAAAAAGACTGTCGAACAGGCGAAATTGGATGCGAATAAAGAGGCAAAAAAGATTGTAATTCAGTCAATTCAGCGGATGTGTGCTGAGTACACAATCGAAAATACCGTGACTGTTTTTAATCTCGAATCAGATGATATCAAAGGTCAGATCATCGGAAGGGAAGGCCGGAACATCCGTGCATTGGAAGCCGCCACTGGGGCTGAGATCGTAGTTGATGACACCCCTGAAGCAATTGTCATTTCAAGTTTTGATCCAATCAGAAGAGAGCTCTGTCGATTATCTTTGAAACGATTGGTTGCTGACGGTCGGATCCACCCCGCCCGGATTGAAGAAGTGGTTACTAAAACCAAAAAACAACTGGAAGAACAGATCATAGAAATAGGAGAACGCACCGTGATCGAACTGGATATTCATGGGTTGGATCCTCAATTGGTGCGGATGATCGGACGTATGCGTTTCCGGTCTTCATATGGTCAGAATCTTCTAAAGCATAGCATCGAAACGGCAAATCTTTGCGCAATTATGGCATCCGAACTGGGTTTGAGCAGAAACCAGACCAAGTTGGCAAAGAGAGCAGGATTACTACATGATATCGGCAAGGTGGCCGAGGAAGAGACGGAATTGTCTCATGCTATTCTCGGAATGCAAATGTGTGAGAAATACCGGGAGCATGCTGCAGTCTCGAATGCGGTAGGAGCGCATCACGATGAGATCGAAATGAATAATATCATATCTCCCATCGTGCAGGCCTGTGATGCAATTTCCGGAGCCAGGCCCGGAGCCAGGCGTGAGATACTCGAGAGCTACCTCAAGCGTATCGGAGAATTGGAAGATCTGGCCATGAGCTATGAGGGAGTTCAAAAGGCATTTGCAATGCAGGCCGGGCGTGAACTGCGAGTTATTGTGGAGAGTGAGAAAGTCAGTGACGAATATGCAGATGAACTGAGCTTTATGATCTCGCAGAAGATCCAGGATGAAATGCAATATCCAGGACAAATAAAAGTGACGGTCATTCGTGAGAAAAGATCCATCACCGTAGCAAAATAAAATTTCTGGAATAAGGATAAAAGGGAGTCTCGCCTGCGGGACTCCCTTTTTGCGCTAATTGAAATACTTTATATTGAATTCATCATGAATTCAACGGGTTCGAGTTGGTGTCATTGCCAATGTCAAAAACGGAGATAGTTTTTTAAAGTACGTTTCGTATTTGCCTGAATTCAGGATTGGATTTTCCTGCCACCACAATAAAATGTAGATTTTCAGAATGCTCTTGAAATTGGTAATTTTAGGTAATAGGACTTATATGAACTGTTGCAAACGATGTATGGCGCTCCTTAGCTGCGGACTTTACCTTTTCGCATCAGTTTCTTTTGGGCAGGATTCGAGGGAAAAAGATATCGTTGATTCTATCTATAATTTGTTAGATACCATTAGTGAGCCGAGAGCAAAGATTTTACAGCTCCATCAGCAAGCTACTTATTTGTATGATTTTGCTCCCTTTACCAAGGTCTTTTTAGATACGGCATTAGGAATTGCGGAGAAGTTCAAATTGGAAGATGAAGTTGCCATCAGTCATCTCAATCTGATGCAATATCACGTAGTCAACTCTAATTTGGATAGTGCGGATTTTTACTACGATAGTGCGATGGATTTACCAATCGTTGCATCTGATCCTGTTCAACGTTCTGATTTTTTCATGGTAAAAGCGACGATCCTGAAGAATCAGGGGAATGTGAAGGGGGCTCTTGAGTATTTTCTCGATGCCCTGAGTTTACTAGAACAGCCTGGCCTGTTACAGAACCTTGAGGACAGTACCAAGAGAATAGGAATTGATCGAAGCCGGTGTATCCTGCATAATAATTTAGCAAATCTCTATAAGGATATTCAAGATTTTAATGCCGCCGTAGAGCATTATGACCGGTCTTTCGATATCCTGATGAAACTACAGGAACCAGCTTTCGCCGGAACTGTCTTGATGAACAAAGCAGGACTTTATTATGATCATGCTATATACGATACTGCCTATCAGCTGCAAATGCAGGCACGCGAACTGAAGATAGAAGGTAACGCAAGTGAACGCTCGATTGCGATGTCTGATCTGAATATAGGCAGTGCGCTCCTGGGTCTTGGAAAATTTTCGCAGGCAAAAAAATATATTGATGGCGCCCTCAAAGATTTTATTGAAATTGAGAACCCTGCCGGACTGACCAATGCCTATGTGACCCGGGGTGACCTCAATGTAAAAACCGCAAACTACCAAGCTGCTATAGAGGACTGTGAGCAGGGAAAGGCACTCGCTACCAAAGCCGGAATATTGGACCTTCAGCAAAAAGCTTGTGATTGTCTATTCCATGCATATAAAGCTACAGGTGAATTTCAGAAAGCACTTTCGAATCACGTGCAGTTAAAGCTTTTAAGTGATTCCCTGCGTAATGATGCTAACACAAAATACATCACTCAGTTGGAGATGCAGTATGAGTTTGATAAGGAGGAAGAAAAACGCATGGTGGCGGAAAAAGAGGCGCAGCTCTTGCAGGCGGAAAAAGACAGACGAAATCGTAGAGCTTTTTTCATACTGGCCATACTGTTAGTCATTTCTTTAATTGTCGGATATCTCATTTATCAAAATTATCAGATCAAGAAAAAGTCGGAATCAGAATTATCCGAAAAAAATGATGAAATATCCAAAGCGTTGAAGGAAAAAGAACTCTTGTTAGGGGAGATCCACCACCGGGTAAAAAATAATCTCCAGGTAATTTCCAGCTTATTGCGCCTGCAGTCACGATATATCGAAGATGATGTGGCTCTCAATGCGATCAGTGCAGGCCAAAGCCGCGTTCAATCAATGGCACTGTTGCATGAGAACTTATATCAGGACGATAATTTCACCGGGGTAAATATGCAAAAGTATTTTGATCGTTTAATTAATGGCTTATTTAGTGCATTGAATATTTCACCCGATAAAATACAGCTGGAAAAAGATATCGCCCCGATTGAGCTAGATGTAGATTTCGTGGTGCCTATTGGATTGATTACCAATGAGCTGATTACGAATTCTTTGAAACATGCTTTTTCAAATCAGAGTCAGGGTTTATTGAAAGTCAAACTGTACGTAGAAGAAAATAAATTATTTCTCGAAGTTTCTGACAATGGGAAAGGTATGTCCCCCGATTTTTTTGAGAACAGAAGTACATCATTCGGCCACAAATTAATTAAAGCATTCGCCCTGAAATTAAAGGCAGAATTAAAGGTGATTAATGATGGTGGCACCACTGTTAGATTAATTACCAGTGATTATCGGGCAAATTAATTGACAATGATCATAGAGGCCTCATGCATCAAATTACCTCCAAAGCCTGTTCAAGGTCAGAAATAAGGTAGTCAGCATCTTCCAATCCAATATAAAGTCTGATTAAATTAAATTGATAAGGAGGGTTTTGCCTGTTCGGCATGTCATGGAAAATGGAAAACGGCAATACCAGTGACTCATGGCCTCCCCAAGATACCGCCAGCAGGAAACACTTGAGGTTATCCACCATTTTGTTGACAGCCTCTTTTGAGTCAGTTTTAACAAGGAAAGAAAACAATCCTCCTGCTCCCTTCATTTGTTTCCTGGCAAGGTGATGCTGGGGAAATGAGGGCAGAAGAGGGTGCATGACTTGCTCCACTTTTGGGTGCGATTCAAGAAATCGAGCCACTTCAAGAGCGGTATTACTGACCCTCTCCATACGTAGAGCTAAAGTTCTGATACCTCGTATAATGAGACTGGCATCATTGGGAGATAATATTGAACCTAAAGTCATTAGTTCAGAAGCAAAGATTTTATCCATCATTTCCCTGGTTCCGCAAAGGGCTCCGGCCACTACATCACTATGTCCGTTGAGATACTTTGAACATGTATGCATAATCAGATCTATCCCATAGTCTACAGGGTTTTGGAATAGTGGAGAGGCATAGGTGTTGTCAATAATGGAAACGATCTGATGCTTGTGGCACAGTTGGGCATATCCTTCAAGATCCTGGACCCCATAGGTGATGGAGTTAGGACTTTCTAAAATGAGTAGCCTGGTGCGCGTAGTAATGACCCTTTGAAACTCACTGATATCTTCTCCGGAAATAAAGGTGTGGTCAACTCCAAATCTGGGCAACATCTTTGATACCAGCTTGTTTGTCCAGGAGTAAGGGTTTTTGATGCAAATGACATGGTCACCATGCTTGATATTAGCCAGAACTCCACAGGACATCGCTGCAGCGCCGCTACTGAAAACGAGACAATCTTCGGTCTTCTCCAAGGCGGCAAGTTTACGTCTTAGGATTTCCGTGGTGGGATTATTACCCCGCGTGTACAGGTGGTGCGACCTTTCGTCAAGAAATGCTGCTCTAAAGCTGGCAGTATCTTTAAAAGCAAAGTTGCTAGTCTGGATAATTGGAGGTGCAACCGCCTGAAAATAATGATCCCGCTCCTCACCCAGATGGGTAAGAATTTCACTGAGCTTGATTGGCCTGTTGTCCATTCTATTGGTTGATCTCTCCTGAAATTTGCTCGGCCCAGTCCTTAACTGACATTGATCCCTGATCACCTTCCCCCTGCCGGCGGACCGCTACTTGGTTTGAGCCTTCCTCCTTTTCGCCTACAATCAGCATATAAGGTACTTTACGCAACTCCGTATCTCTAATTTTCCGGCCAATGGATTCAGTACGCGAATCAATATACCCTCGAAGACCCATAGAGGATAATTCATTCTGCACCTGATTGGCGTATGAGAGATACAAATCGCTGATTGGCAATATCGCATATTGTTCGGGTGTGAGCCAAAGTGGAAATTTGCCGCCAGTATGTTCAATGAGTACACCGATGAAACGTTCCATTGATCCAAATGGAGCACGGTGGATCATCACTGGCCTATGCGGAGCATTATCAGAACCGATGTACTCAAGTTCGAATCGCTCGGGAAGATTGTAGTCTACCTGAATCGTTCCGAGCTGCCAGCTACGTCCTAAAGCGTCCTTAACCATAAAATCCAATTTCGGACCATAAAAAGCGGCTTCTCCCATGACGATGGTGGTTTCCAGGTTTACTTCTTCCGTTGCTCGGATGATTGCCTCTTCCGCTTTCTCCCAATTTTCATCAGAACCTATGTACTTGGCCTTATTTTCGGGATCTCTCAATGATATTTGAGCCGTGTAATCATCAAATCCCAATTTCCTCAGAACCAGCTTGGTTAGGTCTAATACACCCAGGAACTCATCCTTTACCTGATCAGGCATGCAGAATATATGGGCGTCATCCTGGGTAAAACCTCTTACCCGGGAGAGTCCGTGCAATTCTCCACTTTGCTCATAACGGTATACGGTACCAAACTCTGCGATCCGGATAGGAAGATCACGGTAAGAATGCGGCTTATGTCCATATATCTCACAATGATGTGGACAATTCATTGGTTTAAGCAGGAATTCTTCCCCTTCCCTGGGAGTGTGGATAGGTTGAAAGCTATCCTGCCCATATTTTTCATAGTGACCACTGGTGACATATAGCTCCTTCTTACCCAGATGAGGAGTGATTACAGGTTGATAGCCACGATTCAATTGTTCTTCCTTCAAAAAATCCTCTAATCTGGTTCGTAATGCTGTGCCCTTAGGCAACCAAATCGGAAGTCCGGCACCAACTTTCTCCGAAAACATGAAAAGTTCAAGTTCTGCACCCAGTTTGCGATGATCCCGCTTCTTGGCTTCCTCTACAAATTCGAGATACTCTGTGAGCTCTTTTTGTTTGGGGAAAGTGATCCCGTAGATCCGGGTCATCATCTTTCTACTTTCATCTCCTCTCCAATAGGCTCCTGCTACATTTGTTAGCTTGATGGCTTTGATCTTACTGGTATCGGGAAGATGTGGTCCGCGACAAAGATCTATGAAATCACCTTGTTGATAAAAGGTAATGGATCCATCCTTCAGATCTTCCAATAGCTCAAGCTTATATTGATCTTGTTTTTCTTTAAAATACTCAATCGCATCCTTTTTGGAAATTTCCTTGCGTTCGTAGACGCTTTTATTAGCCGACAATTCCTTCATCTTAGCCTCGATCTTTGGCAATTCATCCAGTGTAATCTGATGATCTCCCGTATCGATATCATAATAAAAGCCCTGGTCAATCGGTGGACCAATTCCAAATTTTGTATCGGGATACAAGGCCTCCAGTGCTTCTGCCATCAAATGGGCTGAGGAATGCCAGAATGTGGCCTTACCTTCAGCATCATTCCAGGTCAATAATTGAAGATTTGCATCCTTTTGAATCGGTCGGGTTGCATCCCAAACCTCTCCGTCTATCTTTGCTGATAAGACATTTCTGGCTAGACCTTCACTAATCGTTTGAGCTATTTCCAAAGAAGTGATTCCAGTTGCGTATTCTCTGACATTTCCATCTGGGAAAGTGATACGAATCATGACAATGTCAAATTGATTAAAAAGTCTGCAAAGCTAGGGCAAATTTCTGAGGCGTCGAAGTCAATTGGATGAAACTAATTGACGGTATTTCAGCTTTTCTAGAGATTAGCCAGGTAATTCTTGATTTCGTTGAAATCTGTTGGATTAAAATTAAGGCTTTGGAAGTGGTTTTTTTCGATCGTAGTAAATTCGGATGCCATTTCATATTGGTTTGCTCCTGATTTACGGATCCCAATCAATAGTACTTCCGACCCGACCGGAATATTGGTTAAACAGAAACCATCATTGACAGAATATTTTGTTTTCAGGATACTTTTCTCATCTTTCAAAACCGCAAAAACTACTGTGTTTTCACCGGTAAAAGCTTCATCGAGCTTGATGCAAACTGGGTTCCTTGATCCTTCCTGTACAAATTTGTCTACATTAATCCAGTCCAGTCTTTCACTAAAACACTGATATCCTACAATAACATCCGTTGTATCATTATACTGCCATTGACCCGGTGTGATTGAGGCAAATCCGGAGCTCAGGTCCGAAGGTGTCCAATTGAATCCGTTGATCGTCCTCTCCCCATAGAAGAGTTTCATCTCAGGATCGAGAAGAGGACTTGGTAACCAGAAACAAGCCAGATGACCGGGAGCCAACTTGAGTGGCTTGCCTTTTGCATATGCGGCAACATGATAAGCTCCAGCCGAAACTAATAATTCACCATCGGAAATGGTGGATGCCTCATGCACCAGATAGTCGCGTTTTTTATCTAGCTCAATAATCTCAATACTGACCTGGTCACACTCACAATAATCCCCATTGGTAAAAACAAACATCTCGGGTTTGAAGACAAACTCTGTACCCTTTGGAGTCCGAATGATAATCGGTTCAGATATGGTAAGCTCGTAGGTGAGCGTATCTTGTGGTCCGGTAAACTCCTGGCTAAATTCAAAAGGCACATTGTCTTCGACGGGAACAAATTGATCCACTTCCCGGCAAGAAAAGCTGATCCAAAGCGTCATAACTACTATAAGAACTATCTGCGTCTTCATGGTCTAAAATTGATGTTTCCACGATACACCTAAATGAATGTGCCTGTACCGTTGGCTTAATGGGTATTGGGGAGCACTATAATCGCCAATACTCTGTCTCAAAGAACACAGGATGCGTAATTGATTAAATTCACTCAACTCCAATTCATATCCAAGGGCAGCGGTCAGGTCAAAACCGGTGTGCCGGCTGAAGATTTGCCGGGAAGATGGCTCTTTTGAATCAATACTTACGATTTCTTCTTCCGGGGTCAAAAGATCGCCTTTGGTCCATAAGGCCAGATTATAAATGATGCCCCCCTGGAGGAAAAATTGATGATTCTGAACCTTAAATTTGTATGCTGCCAACAGCGGTAAATCAAGGGTTGTGAGGCGATTCTGACTTAGCTTAATTCTTTGGCCATACTGGGTGATGATCGAGGTATCTGTTCTGATCTCCGGGACACCGTTGACGAAAATGGTGTCAGTAATGATGTTAGTTATAGTCCGGGATGCCGATTCATCGACATAATCGAAAACTTCATAAATACTGGTTGAGGACAGACCTGTCTTGATTTCAAACCGGTCACCGATCTCCATACCGATCAACCCCGTGAATGTCATACTGGTTCTTTCCTTCTCAGTCCGGTCACGCAGATTTCGATAATCATCCAGCTCGCGATCCTGCACAGTAAGCATTTTGACCGGGAGACCGCCCGTGAGTGAAATCTCGGAAAATAGGCGTAATTGAATTTTACTGGAGAAAGAAGGACATACATCGATTTTCGGATCTCTAACCGACGACAGGGGTGCGAAACTTTTTTTGTCGAGTGTAGTAAAGCTGACTAAAGCGGAAGCCTGAGAAGGAAATGCACTTTGCTCAGGATTTACCTGCCTTATGATTTCCGCGATACCTGAGTTTTCGCCAATAGGATCTGGAAGGTTCGCAGCTATTCCATGCTGCCCGATTAATTTTGAGGCAGGGTCAGTTGTTTGCTTAAAGATCCGGTTGCTGTTTTCTAAATTTTTCTCCTGAGAGTGGACCGATTCGGCGGCAGATTTGTAAAGCTTTTCAGAAGGAATGAAATCCGCCATGACCGGTTCGGCACTTTTTGTTTCATTCGTGGTAGTGAGCTTATCTTCTTCAGGAGCCGGAGTATCGAAGCTATTGTTCGTATAATCCATCTTCAGAGGAACCAAATTATAGAGTACTAGTAAAAGAACTGGCAGCAGCAAAAAGAACATCCAACGCCTGTTCTTTTTAGGGCGCAATTCATTTTCGATTGCGTTCCAAAGCTGGTCCGGGACCTCGGACTCAGTGGAATAAATCCTGGATTTTATATGTTGATCAAACCGGTCGTTCATATACTCCCAATCTGCACATTTTTTGTTGCAGGTGTTTTCTTGCCTTTAGTAATTGTGTACGGGACGTTGCCTCATTAATACCCAGTATCTCGCTGATTTCCTTATGAGAATAGCCTTCAATGACATACATGTTGAAGACAACCTTATAACCTTCTGGCAATTCGCCAATCAACTGCAGTATTTCTTGTTCACTAAGGGTGGAAATAATGTCCGGATCTATTTTACCTTCTTCTACATATTCCACACCAGTTTGCTCCATAGACCATTTTTTGGTCTGATATTTTTTCAGGCTGGCATTGACAAAGATCCTTCTGATCCATCCTTCGAATGAACCTTCTGCTTTATACTGATGTATCTTTTGGAATAGGCGTACAAACCCGTCCTGCAGGATATCTTCTGCATCGGCCCGATTTCGTGCATATCGCAAACAAACCGTCATCATCTTTCTACTATATAGCATGAATAGCTGTTTCTGACAAGATGGGTCCTGTCGAATACAGCCGTCGATCAATGCTTCTTCGTTCAATCAAAAAGATTTGTCTTGGGTCCTTCAGTATCTTGGATACTTTGGAACCACAAAATGTTGCCTAAAAGATTCAAACGGTTCAAAATCTTTTTAATAAAAAGGATTATTTCACTTCAAAAGTGATTTTAACATTAACCCGATATTTTGAGATTTTGCCATCTGACACCGTTGCACTCTGTTCCTGGACATATAGAGAACGGATGTTTTTTACACTGTCATTGGCTTTTTCAACAGCATTTCTTGCTGCATCTTCCCAACTTTTTTCGGAATCTGCGAGAATCTCAATTACTTTTAAAATAGACATTATAAATATTTTAAATAGTTATAAAATATTGATTTATAGGGGATTATATGTTTTCTCTTACGCGATCCAGGGCTTTGACGGCATCAGTATCTTCTGAATTGATTTGAAGCGCTTGTTCGTAGTCGCGACGTGCTGCATGTTGATCTCCCATCAGCTCCCGGGTGAGGCCCCGGTAGAAATATGCCCTCCCAAACATGGGATCGATCTTTATGGCAAGATCAAAATGGGTAGATGCCTGTGTCAAGCTGTCCTGGTCAAGATACAAAAGTCCCAGATCATAGTAGGGTTCCTCCTCATAAGGACTGATTTCCAGCATCTTCCGGTAAACGGCTTTTGCCAGTTCCGGCTGGTTGCTCCTGGCCAAATATTGGGCTTTAGCATGAAGGAGCAGCAGATTCTCCGGTGATATTGAAAGACCTGCATCAAAGTAGCGAAGGGCATCCGGATCAGATCTGGCTTCATGCAATTGACCTAGATTGATCCAGGCATCAGTCATCTGAGGGTTTTCCCGGGTCGCTTCCTGAAATTCTCTGATAGCCCTGGCGGTATCTCCATTTTCCTTCAGGACCATTCCTCTCATGAAAAAAGCATGCGCACTCAATGGATCAATCTCCTGAATTCGGTCCAGAGTATTCATGGCTTCACCGTACCGTTTTAAGATCAACTGAAATTCGGAGAGTTTCAGAAGGGAAGGTATTCTTTGTGGAAATCTGTTTCCGATAGATTCCATGATTTGCAGTGCTTCGCGTGATTGAAGATTATCGAGATATGCATCAGCCAGCAGATGATATGCCTCGATATCGGAAGAATCCAGTTCTACAGCTTTTTTTAAGTCACGGATTGCCTCGGGAAATTTGTCCATTTCGAAGTAGAGGGATCCTCTTTGAAACCATAGATCGCCCTCCGTGGGATACTCGTTAAGCATTTTATTGAGCTCCACCATTTCAGGAAGGGTAGTTCCTTCGGCCACTTTAGACTGATCTGAGGGTGTACTTTCAGACTGGCAGGCAATAAATAGGAGCGAAAAGTAGATTAGGTAAGTAGAAACTTTTTTCATCATATGGAATAAAATCTGCCTCATAGATAACGCAATGTTATACATTTATAATGCCGTTTCAGATGTAAATCCCAACTTCAGTTTTTTGGCACGAGTGTTGCTGCATGTTCATCAACGAAATACGCATTAAAATTAATTTTAATATTAGATTCACTATATTTGGGCGTATGCACAAACTATTTTCGACCAGTCTCATTTGTTTGGTAGTTCAACTTTCCTTTTCCCAAGAAACGGTGATCCAGCACTTCATCAGCCGTTATCAGGAAATAGCCATAGAGGAAATGCATCGAACAGGAATCCCTGCCAGTATAAAATTAGCACAGGCAATTCTGGAATCTGATGCCGGCCAGAGTGATCTGGCATTGAATAGTAATAATCATTTTGGTTTAAAATGTGGTGTGGAGTGGGATGGTCCAACGTATTATAAAAAAGATGATGATCGGGATCGAAAAGGTAGATTGATTCCCTCTTGTTTTCGAACCTATGATACTCCGGAAGCCTCTTTCATCGCGCATTCCGAGTTTCTGATGGATCCTCGAAAAGCATACCGGTATAGTTTTCTCTTTGACCTGGACCCATTGGATTATAAGTCCTGGGCTTGGGGACTGAAGCAAGCGGGTTATGCCACAAATCCCAGATATGCTGTCATATTGATCAATCTGATTGAAAAATATGAGCTGTACACTTTTGACTACTATGAGCCTCAGAGGCTATTGGCTTCCGCCAGTGAGGCGCCACCGCCTCCTCCAAAGCCGACCTACCAGCATTCGTTGATTCAGAGAAGGCAAATCCAAAGTTCCGATTGGAAGAAAGAACCGGAAAAGATTCCTTCTATTGAAGGTATTATCACTAATAATGGCTTGGATATGGTGTATGCCAGAGAAGATGATACCCCGGAACAAATCGCCGAGCGTTATGGTCGATCCCTTAAAGATATTATCCTTTACAATGAGGAGATCCAACATCGGGATCAGAGACTGGAATTTACGGACCGGGTCTACTTTGATAAGAAGAAGCGATCATATCGTGGCAGTGTAAAATATCATACGGTTGAAGAGGGACAGACCATGTATGCAATTGCGCAGTTGTATGGCATTCGCCTGGAAAAATTATATGTCAGAAATCGTATGTATCCAGGTACGGAACCAGCCATCGGCGAACAGGTGAAGTTGCGTGGCATGGTCAAGAATAAAAACAAACCCAAACTCCGCCATGTAAAAAATAGAGATCTGGCCATTGAGGAGGTGCTTCCTCCCGTTTCAAGAATTGATCGTCATTTGAGCAGCCGAAAGCAGCATGTCGTGCTGGTGGGAGACACCTTATATGGAATAGCTAAGAAATATCAATTGTCAGTTGATAAACTGAAGCAACTTAATAAACTGGACTCGAATTTGATTAGACCTGGTCAATTACTGTACATTGACTAAAATAAATTTTCGAGATGCGAAAGTTCATGGTATTCATCGTCGGTATTCTGATTTCTTCGGCCGGGATTGTCAGCGCACAGAGTTATGCATTTGGTTTGAAAGGAGGTCCGACTATCGGATTACAGCGGTGGAATAACTATCAGGGTAATGATCCCTTGATTGCCTATCATGTTGTAAGTTTCATTGAAACTGCTGGTGAACAAGATCAGGGTTCGATTTATGCAGAACTAGGCTATCATGTCAAAGGAAGAACGGTGCATTTCAATTCGTCAGTGAATCCGTTAACGGGCGCTACCTTTGAAGCCAGAAACTTTCAACTTAAGTTTAATAACATTTCATTGTCAGCTGGGGCAAAGAAAAAATTTCCACTCGGAACCAATCAGGCCTACTATTCTTTGGCAATTCGTGGTGAATACAATCTTTCTGCAGATCTGGAAATATACGAGGGTTTTGAAGCTGGCATCAACAAAGTGCTCTATGGGCTGACTTTGGGAGGAGGATTTGAATTTCCCTTCTCAGAATTATTGGGCGGTCTTATTGATATCCGTTTTAGTCCTGATTTGTCGCGCCAGATTTTTATTCCTCCTTTTGAATGGGATAATCCGTTTACTGGACGCTATGAGCAGATTCGCGAACAAAGCATCAAGAACATAGCATTTGAGATATCACTTGGATTACGCTTCCTGCACAAGATCATTTATATAGAATAAATTTTACTGTCAGACTGGAGATGCCGGAGATAAAAAAGAGGTGATTAGAGATGGGTGAATGCAGTGAGTCATAAAAAAACCCTGTCTCGATACATCGATCTCGACAGGGCTTCAGTTAAAATACTACGGATCTCTTTCTAAAAGGCATTTATCCTCGATTTCCTTCCAAATACAGTCAGGAAAACAATTTTAATGTCTATCCAAAAACTCCAGTGCTCAATGTACCAGAGGTCATGTCTGATTCTTTCTGTCTTTTGAAGAACTGTTTCCGTTGGGCCTCTCCATCCATTCACTTGAGCCCAACCGGTCAATCCTGGTTTTATATAGTGCCGCACCATGTATTCATCAACAATTTTACGGAAATCATTCTGAAGATTAACCCGGTGTGGCCGAGGACCCACAACACTCATATCACCGCGCAGTACATTAATAAACTGTGGTAGTTCATCCAGGTCATACTTTCTTAAGAAACGTCCCACCCGGGTAATACGGGGATCATTTTTTACCGTTGATTTTGTACCATTAAGTGGATCATCACAAACCGACATGGTTCTAAACTTAAGACATCGGAAGGTATTGCCGGCCTCTCCCTTGCGGATTGGGGCATAAAGGATCGATCCTCTGCTGTCAATTTTAATCAGAAGAGCTATCAACAGCATAAACGGTGAAAGAATGATCATTACCCCGGCGGCAAATACAACATCGAATGCCTTTTTCATCAGGTAATTGCGAAATTTATCCAAAGGACTGTTTCGAAGCTGGTATACCGGGATAGCACTGCCCAGGGCATAGGAACGATAATTGGTGCCCAGGTAGAGTGGGGTCTCCGGTACCAGGTTGACCCTGATGCCCCGCATATCAGCGGTCTTTATAGCCGTCTTGATATCCTCTTCTCTTTGTTGGGGAAGATTGATGAATATTTCATCGATATGCTTCTTATCAAGAATTTCATCCAGATCTTTGAGCCCGCCCAGTCGATTGTAAGCATTGGGGGAATCATCGCCTACCACTCCTACCAGATCGAATCCCAGGTGCGCCTTTTGTCTGGCGAATGTCGAGATCTTCTCCATGCCTTCTCCGTTTCCCACAAGAAGTACATTGTAGTTATTCCGGGAATAGCGGGTTCGCCTCTTCATAAATTCGAAAAGAGGTTTGAGTAATAAAAGATTGCACGTTGTGTAAAGGAAGATGGGGGCGAGCAAAGAAGAACGATTAAAGTACTCAACTTTGAGTATAATCGTCAACGTCGACATAATTCCAATGAAAATAAATCCATTGCGGATGACTTGCTTACTCCGCTCTTGAAAAGAGCCTAAAATATGGCTCTCAGGGTCGCCGTCAGCCAGGATAATAATCAACCAGCTAATGTTAAAAACGGCCAATAATGTCAACAGGTTCTCTCTAAAACCTGCGTCTGAAAAGCTGTTTACTAAATCGGGAGTCCTTATTGCCAGGACCAATAATATGCACAAGTTCAGTAAAAGACATTCATAAAACAGCTTTCCAAAGACGAGATACTGCCTTTTGGAAATCATAGTTTTAAGCTTGTCCCGTAAAACTTAGTCGCTAAACTACGGTTAGAATAGACAAATGGGTGATTACGGGTTTCAGTGTTTAAAAAATAGTTTTGTCTGCGGAGCTAATATGTGGAGTAAATATATGCCGTTTTGGGTCATTTTCAAAGTATTTCCTGACTCTTTTTTTGCGGATCTCATACCCAGTTCATTCAGAGAAATTAACACATAGGTAATGCCTGAGATATGTTAAGAAATGGTTCAAAATGAACATCTTAGGTAAGGAAAAGATCCTTACCTGTCTTAGGGATTTGTGACTTTTCTGGCCTGAATAAATGCGCCTGCGGTATTTAAGTCTTCATCACTTAAATCCTTCCAGAGCGAACTGATTCTGTCCCGAGTGAGCCCATCGGTTTTCTCTTGCCTGAGATCAGTGATTATTTCAAATGGCATTTTTTCGATGCCTTTTTTGTAAACCGAATATGGGTTTCTGGTAAGGAAGTATGGACGTTTCCCCTTCAAGATATTCCAGCTGAAATTTGAAAAACCTCGATGACCGTTCCAGACGTGGGATAAATTGTGGGCAGAGAGATCGATTTGATGGCTCATTACCCCATTGGGTACCAGAAACCGATGAATCTTATCGAATAGAAATTCAAGGTTTGGAACATATTCGAGTACTGAATGCGAGTAGCAAAAATCGATGCTACCGTCCTCCAGTTCTTCATTGTTTACCCACGGTACAATATATTTTATCTTAATTTCTTCCGACGAATCACCGGAATTTTTAATTGCCAATTCTATCTTTTGCAAGCGGTCTTTTTGGAGACTTTTTTTCAGGACTTCCTCAGACAATATATGATCAGGAAAAAGCTCTTTTCCCATGTATTGATCAAAATCAGGCCATCCTTTCGTAGGACGAGGAGCTCTTTTTTGAAAAAGCTCGACCATATCTCTGAAAATCTGAAGATTTGTCTGACTATCTGAATAGGAGAGGACATCCAGGCCATAATACTCATCTGCTCCACTTAGTAAAGCAGCAATGCCTACCCCAAAACAGTCTCCTGGACCAAATTCCACCACTCGGGCAGGAATTCTCTTATAACCACTGTTCCAGGCAATAACCAGATGTTTTAACCAAATGCCATAATAATATGAAGCCGGAATAGTGTGTCGGGTGCCGCGTAATTTCATAAGATGCTGACTACCGGGCACCATGCTTATCAAGCCTTTCAGGTATGCGGATATTTCTTGCATTTTTGGCATTGGTTTGGAAACTATTGGAGTACCTGGTCTTTTCCATTTATGAAAAACGATACCATACCGCTTACCTGTAGTTCCAGTACATCTTCGGTAGTCAAAGAGTTGATGTTGACCCGGGGTAATTTATGGAGATGGTTTAAATGGCCAGTAAAAATATTGCCAATATTAGTGGTCACTGCTGTTCGAAAATGGTGGGACTTGACAAATTCGTACTCACGTTCGCCAGCTTCCAATTTTTTCCCAAAAGGGTAGGCAAAATGATATATTTTTTTCTTTATGTGGTCTTCAATTTCAATTTTACTGTTAATTATTTCGGCGTAAAGTTGATCGGACTCAAGGTTTTTCAGTGGTAGGTGATTTGCCGTATGAGCACCAATAGTGACGATTGGATCTTTGGCAAGCTCTGTCAACTGGTCCCAGTTCATCGCATGAGAACGGGTATAGGCAAAAAGTTGTTCTTCTGCCATACCAAAAAACTTAGAGAGTTGATCTAAATATTGATGAGGGTTAGCCGTGCCGGTAATTAGTTTTCTGACCTCTTCAAAGGCAATTTCTTTCTGGGTTTTCGTTTCGGCAGCCAGGTGATGTTCCTGATTTTGCCACGTGAAGATTAGTTGGTCCTTTTTTAGGAGCTCCTCTTCAAGCTGATACCACCAGATTACAGTTCTTGCATTAATAAAATTACTGGTGATATATATCGTGAAGGGAATTCCGTATTTCTTAAAAATTGGATACGCATAAATTAGGTTGTCGATATAACCGTCATCAAAAGTAAAAACGACAAATTTCCTTTTAGTGTCACTTTTTAAATGATCGCTGAGCTCATTGATCGAAAGGAATAGGTAATTTCTTTTTTTGAAAAAGAGAATAGTCTGTTCCAGCTGTTCGGGATCAATCTCAAGGCTTTCATGATTGTGAACTCTAGGCCGATTGTCTTTTGGCAGAACGCGGTGAAACATCAGTATGTGACCTCGTCCTGAGTATTTTTTATCAAATACATGGTGCAATCCCAATGCGGTGATCGCCGGGGCGGAGAGCGATACTATTTTTTTATAATTTCGTATACTCATGGGTTCTTTTAGGTGTTATGTGTCGATTGTACAGATTAATGTATTTTGATACCACCGACTCAATGCTGTAATTTTTTGAAACAAAGTCAGTTGCATTAGCAGCCGCTGCCTGCATCAACGCTTTGTTTTCGAAGGCGTATTTCAATTTATTGGCGAGGTCATGTGGATTTTTCGACTGAAAGAATAACACATGTTCATCATTCAATATGATCTTATTCTGAGGTATATCACTGCAAATAATGGGAGTGCCCAACATGGCTACTTCAAGAAGCATCATCGACATTCCTTCGATCTCAGAAGGGAAAATAAATAATGTCGCTCTTTTAATTAATGCATTTAACAACGGTGGAGCGTCAATGTATCCGATAAACTTCAGATCCAAACCCCTGGAGCTCTCAATCAGTTGGGTCGTATATTGCTTGATCTGATCCGTATCTCCGGCGATAATTACCTGTCCTTTGTAGTTGATTTGATGCAGTGCTGCAATCAGATGATGACATCCTTTTATGGGAATGATTCTTCTGGCAGCAAAGAATATAAAATCATCCTTTATCTGATTTTTATTTAAAAATAGGTTGATATCCGGATCAGTAGCAATTGATGGCTTTTCTATCCCATTCGAAATATAGAGAACAGGTTTCCTGTATTTTTTTTCATAATAGTCACACTGCGTTTTTGATATCGAAGTGCGCACCCCGCTGACGTGCATAAATAACCACTCAGCCAGGTGAAAATAGATCTTCGCAAACCACGACCACTTATTGTTTTTATAGGGTATTTCATGTGATGTAATAATGGTTGGAAAGCGCAATCTGATAAAAGGTGCAAAATAAGCTGCTTCGGTTTTATGCACATGTACAAGATCATAGTTTCCTTTGGTCAGTACATGAATCAAGCACTTTAAAAAATAGTAAAATACTCCGAAATTTTTGACTTTCGGTTCCGGGAAAGTGACGGTATTAACTCCGGGTATGTTTACTGTTGCCCTGGGATGTTCATAGCAATAGATGGTGATCGTATATTCATCTTTGAGATAGCGTAGCAATGATTCCACTACCCGGCTTGTACCTCCTCTTGAAGGAAAGTATTTAATACCAAATATTGCAATATGTCCTTTTCCCGCCATCATTCAATTTCACTGATAAAGTGGAGATATCGATCACGAAATACCGTCAGATCATGGTTTTTCTTTAGTATCTCATAGCTTTTTTCCCCAAAATCAATTCTTTTCTTGTAATCCACTATAAGTAATTTTAGAGCATTTCCTATGCCAATATGATCTCGGATGCCGCAGATGTATCCGTTTATTCCATGATTGACCAGTAATTTGTTGTCACCAGCATCAGTTGCAATCACCGGAAGAGATTGTGCCATAGCTTCCAGGATTGCATTTGAGACGCCTTCGAAAATTGAAGTGCAGAGATAGATGTCTGAGTTCTTAAGTACTGTACTTAGATCCTGGGCGTCGGTAATGACCTTTACGTTATCGGCTAGTCCGGCTAAAGCGATCTGTTGCCGCAAATCTTCTTCCAGGGGTCCATATCCTACTATTTGAAGTTTTAACCTGGGACCATTGTCCGGAAGAATCGTTCTCAAATAATCGAGGCTGCTGATAGCGGTTGGAAAGTCCTTTTGAGCTACCAGCCTTCCCATGGTCGTGATGGTGATCGATTCACTTTCTAATCGACGAAATGGAATAGTGTCGATTTTAATCCCATTTGGTATGACATGAATTTTGTCCGCCTGGAGTCCTTTACTGGAGAAAAAGTCCTTTCCGGATGCACAATTGGAAATGGAAGCGCTCAGTAAATGGTTGTGGAAGAAACGGAGAAATCGAATTTTTGATTTTTCCATCAAAGCATTTCTTATTCCACCAATGTGTTTTTTGACTATACCTCTGCCAGCTATGGCGGAAAAAATGATATCACGGGGTAAATAAGAAAAGATCAGATCAATATTGTTTTGTACAAGAAAATCTCTTAAAGTGGTGATCTTTTTCAAGCTGTGGCCTTCTAAAAATATATGGTTTAAATCCTTGATTGAAATAAAATCCAGATGACCCTGATAGGTTGGTTGGTCATCAATGATCACTAGATAAACATTATACCATTCCTGCAAAAGGCTCGCCAGTAAAAGGCATTGTTTTTCTGCTCCACCGGGCGCCAGTGAAGTTATGGTTAGACATATGTTCTTTACACCTTCAGTCATATCTGTTTCTGACTTCCCAGTCTGAAAGTACTGGTCTCGCCATTATTAAGTGCCGAATAGAGGTCAGTAAAAGTCTCTACCATAAGATCTATATGAAAATAGTTTTTGACCCGATTAAATCCTGCCTGTCCCATTCGTTTTGCGACGTCTGGATTGTCCAGTAGATAGTTTATTTTTTCGACCCAATTCAGGACTTTATTATCCATGATGATAAATCCTGTTTTTTCATTCTGGATTATTTCTTTATTTCCTCCATTGTCATTTGCAAGTACAGGTTTCCTTAGCGCCATATATTCCATAATCGAATTTGAAATACCTTCGCCGTGTACCGAACGATTACTCAAGAGTATTCCAATATCGAATAGTTGAACAATGCTTTCCACTTCCGTGGTGATTCCGGTGAAAATCATACGATCCTTAATCTGGGGATTTACATTCTCTTTTATCTCATTTAACCTTGATCCTCCTCCAACGGCAATAAAGACAACATCTTGCCGGTGTGAAAGAACACTACTGGCAATCCGGATAAAGGTTTCATAGTCCTTCCTGGGTTCAAATGCACCCACCATGCCAACTACCTTTTTATCTTCCAATTGCCATTTTCTCCTGACCAAGTCTTCGGGAGTTAAATTATTCAATCTTCTGAAATCAAAACCGTTATATATGACCTTGCTGCGATTAATTGGTGCAGAATAGGCTTTTAATCCGGCATCGCTATTCGCCAGGAAAATATCAGAAAACGGTACGGAGAGTTTGAATCGAAACAGTCTTTGGTCTCTTAGGGTCATTTGGTATGGAGCATCGGTAATAATCGAGTTGATTAAAATGGGTCTGTACCATACTTTTGCCGGAATTGCAAACATGATAGCCATAGAACCCCAACTGTGAACCACATCCGGTTTTATCTTTCTACATAGTTTAAATAGTCGAATGGCCGGTGTAAAATCTTTTTTCGTTTTTCTGGTAAAAGTGTGTATGGTTATGTCCAGCTCAAATAATTCTTCGAATTCGATTCGGTCGGAAAAGATGACCAGTTCAATGGAGTACTGCTTTTGAGCACTGAGCACTTTCAGCAGTTCGGTCAGTCTTCGCTCTGTACCCCCTCTGCCCATACTGTCTGCCAACATCAGGATCTTCATCTTTCTCCTCCTTTTATCTTTAATCTGGAACTAATGGATTGAACTATTTCCGAGAAAATATCCTCAAGATTTCTGGTTAGATTCCAAAGAGGGTAATGCGCTTTTATTTTTGACAGATCTGATATATAGCAAATGTGGTCACCAATACGGTTCTCCGGGGTATATGAAGATTGCATTTCGATTCCTGTAGTCTTTTCCGCCAAAGAAAAGGCTTCAAGGATAGAAACCGAATTGTCTCTGCCACCACCAATATTGTAGACTTCTCCTTTTCGTGGATTTTCAATGAAATATTGAATAAAGCGGGCAATGTCTACCGCATGAATATTATCACGTACTTGCTTTCCCTTATAACCGAAGATGGTATACTTCTTTTGTTCAATATTGCAGCGAATCAGATAGCTGAGAAAACCATGAAGCTGTACTCCAGAATGGTTGGGGCCGGTAAGACAACCTCCTCGTAAACAGCAGGTGTACAAACCAAAATATCTACCATATTCCTGTACCAGAATATCTGCCGAGAGTTTTGATGCACCAAATAGAGAATGTTTACTTTGATCAACCGTAAAAGTTTCGCTTATCCCGTTATGAAATTCCGGATCTGCATAGTCATACCGGGTCTCAGTCTCTACCAGTTTAAGCATATTAGGTGCATCTCCATACACCTTGTTGGTTGACAAGTAAATAAAAATGGAATCCTCCGAAGTCCTTCGGCTTGCTTCCAGTAAATTCAGCGTACCCAAAGCGTTGGTTTCGAAATCATCGAATACCCTCTTTGCCGCAAGGTCATGGCTGGGTTGTGCAGCAGCATGAACAATCACATCTGGCTTTACGTCGGAAAATACCCGAAATATCTCTTCCCGGCTACGGATATCCAATTCAATATGGGTGAAATTGGGGTGGAGTTCCTGGAGCCGTTTTTGATTCCAACGGGTATCACCTTCGGGGCCAAAGAAATCCTGTCTCATATTATTATCAATGCCATAGACAGACCAACCTTCGTGACAAAACTGGGAGACAATTTCACTCCCAATTAGTCCGCTGGATCCGGTAACAAGCATTTTTTGCATATGATCAGTTTTGATTCTTTTATAGCCTAGGATATTGAACTCAGGTTCTCAGAATTATTTTGAACCAGCCATTCATTTAAAAATACAAGTGTCCAGATTTTGTGGTTTAAGTCACGCATCCCGGTTTCATGATCTTTGACTAATTTTTCAACAAAATCAGGTCTAAAATAATCATTCAAAGGACTGTTGCTGGAATGAATATTCTGTAAAAGATAGTCCTTAAGGTCTTTTTTAAACCACTTTTTAAGAGGTACTCCAAATCCTTTCTTTTTTTGAGAAATGATTTCTTCCGGCAAGTATTTTTTCATTGCATTTTTGAAAATATATTTGCCATTATTTTGATGAAGTTTGAACTTGGAAGGAATTTTAAAGGTGAGTTCTGCAAATTCATGGTCAAGAATCGGGACCCTTACTTCGAGTGAATTCTTCATACTGGCACGATCAACTTTGGTCAGAATGTCATCAACCAACCAGGTTCTCATGTCTACTTCCTGTAATTTTGAGATAAAATCCCGGGCATCCGATGCCAGCAATATTTTCTTTTTAACCGACTCCCCTTTATTGCCGTTTAACTGTTCCCAGAGTCCCGGGCGATAGGCTTGTGCTCTTTCCGTCTCTTGCCATTTGCCAAAATACGCTCCAAAGGTCTCTTTTGGTCTTGACATGTAGTAGGTGATTCCACTACCTTTTACACTTAGGGGAATATATTGATGGAGTATTTTCAGAGGACTAACAAATAATCCGCCGGTATAATTATGGAAATTCCGAACTCTGACTAACTTTTTATAATGATCATAACCGGCAAATAATTCATCTCCTCCATCTCCGGACAAAGCAACGGTCACATGTTCCCGGGCAAATTTTGAAACAAAGTAGGTGGGAATCGCTGATGAATCAGCAAAAGGTTCATCGTATGATTTAACCAACATGGGTAGGATGTCGATCGATTCGGGCTCGACTATATGTTCATGGTGATCTGTCTGATACCGCTCTGCGATTAACCTTGCCTGCGGTAATTCATTAAATTCCTCTTCGGCAAAACCAATAGAAAAAGTCTTTACCGGTTGGTCCATTATTTCCGACATCAATGCCACAACGCTACTGGAGTCGATCCCTCCACTCAGGAAAGCCCCGAGAGGCACATCACTGATCAACCGGAGCCTTACGGCTTCCTTAAGTTTAAAGTTTATTTTTTCTTCCCATTCTTTTTCTGAGATCGAATAATCCGGTTGGAAGTTTATATCCCAATATTTCCTGATCACAGGTGGTGATCCTTCTTTAATAGTCAAAGTATGTGCCGGAGGTAATTTTCTAATTCCCTCATAAATTGTTTCTTCCGCCGGTGTGTACCCGAACGCCATGTAGTAATCCAGAACGGAAAAATCTATGGATGGTCGGTTTATTTGCGAAAGAATGTTCTTAATTTCAGATCCGAAAAGAAAATGACGGGAATTCAGGTGGTAAAAGAAGGGTTTAATTCCAAATCTATCCCTGGCACAAAAAAGAGTCCTGGATTTCGAGTCCCAGATCGAGAAGGCAAACATTCCCCGGAGTCTGGTGACACATTGTTCTCCCATCTCCTCATATAAATGCACAATGGTTTCTGTATCCGTTGAAGTCTTGAATTTATGCCCTTTGGCAATAAGATCTTGTCTCAGTTCCTGAAAGTTGTAAATTTCTCCATTGAAGATAATCCAAAGCGTGCCATCTTCGTTTGACAAAGGTTGATGCCCGCTGTGTAAATCGATAATACTTAACCGACGGAATGCGAAACCAAGGTTGCCATCAATATAAAAACCTTCGTCATCCGGACCACGGTGGATGATAGGGTCAACCATTTTTTGCAACTCAGACTGTTGAATTTGCTCAAGTTTGTCGAGTGCCAGTATTCCACAGATTCCACACATAATTTACCTATTATAATTTTTGAATAAAATCATATAAAGCCGACCCTTGTCGTCGATAGTCAAATAATTCTTTTCCCATTTTTTTTCCCCGAAGACCAATTTCCTCCGCCTCTCGGGGATGGTCCAGGACATATTGCATTTTTGTTGCATACTCTCTGACATCATACTTTTCACTTATTATTGCGTTTTTACCATCCGTAAAATAGTGGGATATTTCTCCAAATTTTGTGGTGACAATGGGTACGCCCGATGCCAGATATTCACCGATCTTATGGGGAAATCTAGCAATGTCCTGAATTGTATTGCGAAGGGGAATCAAAAGTCCCTTTGCATTTCTGTATTTTTCCAGCAATTCACTATACGGAATTCCCGAGAAGATCTTGATCTGATCCTGGGCATTGGATCTCTTAAGTCTTCTTGCAAAAGAGTCCATATCAGGTTTATCTCCACTGACTACCAGGTATAAAAATACATCAGGGCCTTTGATAAGTTCAAAAGAGCATATGATAAAATCAATAAGTTCCAGATAACTAGCCGAACCACAATAGAGGAAGTAGTTTGAATAGGCGTTCGAAAGATTCACAGAGGTTTGAAAGTCACCAACTATCGGAATTTTTATTTGTGGTTTATTTTTACAAATCTGCCTGACATGGTTTTTCAGAAACTCACTGATCGGCATAATGGCATCCGCACAGCAGATTCCAAAGCGGTCAACCAGGAAGTCATTAATCCGGTCTTTTGTTTTTGTGCGGGTCGAAATGGCACTATTACACTCAACATAATTGAGCAGTACTTTGAAACGAAAAATTCTCGATACAATGTAATAGTATAAGATACTCTGGAATCGCATCGTTGCCACGATGGCAACATCAATCTTCTGCTTTTTTCTGAGCTGTAACAATAAGAAGAGTTCTTGTGACAAACCTTTGATCTTCAGCATATTCCTCCTTAAGAAGGCAGGCCTCCGGATTACCTCGCCACTCGTGTATATGTAGTCTATTCCCTGATAAGTTCCCGATGGAGCGAGATCAAAATCTTTTCCGGGTTTAAAAACACCTTTAGTGCTGATTACCAAAACCTTAGCCCCGGATTCAACCATTCCCCGACTTAAGAGTAGTTGCCTCTGAATTGGAGCCAGGCCATAGGGAAAACCCGTTTCCCCCAGGTAAACGATATTTCTACGCTTATTTACGGCATCTGCCATATATAGTTACTACGTTTTGAGTCCATTAGTCATTGGTTCTATTTGTAGAAAACTTCTTCTAATAATTCAATGACCAATAAGGAACGGGTGTATTGAAATATGCATAGCAAACAACATCACTAAAGTTCATCTACAGCCAAAATCAAGCCAAGGAGCCAATGGATTTGAGACCTAAAAGTTTTTCATATCCAGCTAAGGATAACATTCGCGTTGTACTCGCAGGCATGGAGCTTGCCTTTGCTAATACCTTAACGCTGAAACACTTCTACGGGTCGCACAAAGATAATGAAAGTGTTGGTCTTATCGTGCTCTTTTCTCTGATAGTTGGGTATTGGTGGCTAAACTATTCTGTGTAGCCATGCGTTACTTAAAAAAGCCTAATTTAGCTTGTTTGAAATTGGGAAGCGCTTCTTCAATACCGTAGGATGTATTTCACCACAAATCATTTAGTCTTTTCCTTGGCAGTCTTCTTTTCGGGACTGTTATGCTCGAACTGCAGGAAGGATACATTGGTTGAGCAAGTGCAACCCGCCAACATGTACCTAGATTTCGAACGCTCTGTCGAACCATTTCAACATATGCCTTCCCGTCCGGTAGATCCAGATGCAAAAAACAATGGATGTCTCAATCCGGTAGCCTGGAATCAGTTTTATGATTTTAATGTCTGTATTGCTTCTACCTGCGAGGTGAGTGACTATGCTATTGAAAGGTCAGATAAATATGCCCGGAATGGTGATGCCAGCGTCCGGTTCTTTCTTAAGCCTACTCCTTTGGCGAAATGGCCACTTGGGGAAGCGAGTCATCGTGCCGAACTGGGACCAAGATATAATGCTCCATTAAACCGGTATCCGCTTGTTGGACAAGAGAGGTGGTATGGAATGAGTGTTTTGTTCCCGGAAGATTTTGTGTTCGCACCTTCAAACCTCGAGAGTGACCTTCGATTCAGCATCGCACAATGGCAGCATGGGAGTGAGGGGTCTCCAATTTTTGCCTTAGAAGTCTATGGAGATCAAATTGCAGTAGCTCGTCACAAGGGAGAGAGCACAAGCAGCCAGTGGATAGAGCCGCAGTTTATTGGCCAGATTCAGCGGGGTAAATGGCTGGATTTAGTGGTTCAGATTAAATGGTCAAAGCAAGATGGCTCCATCCGGGTTTGGGTGGATGGTGAGAAGAAGTATGACCATTCCAACATCCAAACTGTGTATTCGAATCTGGATAATGGGGGTGGATGGAAATTGGGCATCTACTATTGGCGGTGGTTGGAAAAACAAAATGTCATCCGCTCTTTGGATAATGGCATCGATCACCGCGAGATCTTCATTGATGAAGTCAGAGAATATCTTGGTGCGGATGGTCTTCCCGTGGTTACACCAGGCCGGTCATTTTAAAGGAATCACATGATAAAGGTAACGGTATACCCGACTGGGCACGAGCATTAGTAGCCTGGCAAAGTAGTAGGTTCTCTTTGAATTGCGCACCAGAATGTCAAGGTATTTCTTTGTGCTTTCTTTGTCATCGTCCATATACATGTAAAGAAACCCCTTGAAGCCGACATATCTTAGTTCCCTGGGAACATAGTTGGCAAGGCTCTCCCAATAGATGGGTTCCTCTAGTAGAACCCGGTGCATCGTCGTTTTCAATACGCGGTCTTTACGTTTAAAGTACTGACTGTCTGTTGGACCATGATCCGTCACATACAATCTAAGCGGTTTGTGGATGTAATATCGTTTTGCTCGCTGATTAATCTGATACCAGAATGTTGAATCGTATGCCAGCAGTCTGGCATTAAATCTGGAATCTCTTAGCAGCTCTGATTTCGTGAGTCCCCAGAATTCTCCCTTGCATAAGGTCATGGTATCTTCCATGGATAGATATTGATCCCCCTCGGGGCCTTTGCCGGAGAGTTCACCCGTGGCTGAATCGATACAGTTACAATTAATTGCCGTAATGGTAGGATCGACTTCATCCAGTACTTTCAACATGGTTTCCAATGCGTCAGGATAAGCCAGATCATCGTCATCAAGGATTGTAAACCATTCTCCCCTAATTTGGTCAAGACCGTAGTTAGCGCCTCCGGCAAATCTTCTGTTTTCTTCCAATCGAAAGATTCTGATGATATCTCTAAATTTGGGACTGCGAAATTCATTAAGAACTTCGGGAGTATTGTCGGTAGAACCATTGTCCACGATAATAATCTCGATGTTTTTATACGTCTGCGAGAGAAGACTATCAATTGATTTTCTAATCATGTGACCTCGATTGTAGGTCGTCATGACGATACTGACCTTGCCAGTTTCAAACTGTACTTGTGGGCTCTTAGTGGTTTTTTTGGATACTAACTTTTGCATTACTAGGGGCATGATTTTTTCGTGGATTTTAGAATTTGAGTGTAAACTTGAATTAATCTTTCCAGGATGGTTTCGCGATTATGTCTGACATGGGCTCTCTTTCTTGCTTTGGCAGCCATGCTATGGGCATGCTGAGGTTCAGTCATTTGTTCCAATATGGCCCCTGCCATGGCATAGGGATCGCCATCCTGCACAAGGATGCCTTCATCACCATCTTTTAACATACTCGGCACGCCACCAACATTGGTTCCAACGATTGGAATACCCAACATCATGGCTTCGCATAGGCTATTTGGACTATTATCAATATGCGAAGGGTGCACGAACAGGTCTGCCTGTAAGATTTCATTAATAATATCATCTGCTGGCCTTGAGCCAAGAATCTTGAACCCTTCCTCATTTTCCAGGCCGCTCATTTGACGACAAACCCGGTCGTAATGACTCCCTTCGGGCACACCAATTATTCTCCACTCCACCGTATTGGGACTCACCTCATCAAGGATTCCATAAGCTTCCATGGCTGTTTCAAGACCTTTGTATAAATTATCCCGGAAAGTCGAAACGATGACATATTTATCCCGTCCGGATTTTGGTTGCCATTCATTTGTATAAAATGGATCTCGCATCACCTCTTCACAATGATAGTAATGTGCCTGAGGGGCCATTGTGCTTACCAGCCGTTTATCCCACTGGGTTCGACCGATAATATTTTTACTGTTTTTGAACGTTTCCTTCTCCCGGGCAACGAATTTTTCATGTACAAGGAAAGAATGCATATCCGAACGAGCCAGGAACAAATCCAAAAATGACTCACCTTTGAGGGACTGCCACAGCGTAATACCTGAGTACCACTTCTTTTGATAAACCGTCAGATTACCCTGAAACCAAATTACGTGCGGAATGTCCACTTTTGGAATGACCTTCGGAAATGGATTTTCAGTACCAAAAAAATTGATAACATCAGGCTTAAAATCATCGATTACCTCCAGGCAATCATCAACGATCGAATCCGGTTCTGCCAGAGAAAAGAATCTACGCACGAAATTAGCCGTTTTACCGATGGGCCTTCTTGGCATTGTATAATAACGGGTGGTAGAATTACTGATGGAAAAATGTCGTACCTTTTTTTCACCATTCCAGATGAAAGCGATGGCCAACTCAATATTTGTCGCTTTATGTACCAACAATTCCATTGCCTCAATCCAACTGGTGCCAACATTGTAGCTGCCGTCCAAAGTGCCACGACTTAAAGATGGTGATGTGGTGAACCACAATACTTTCATAGGTGTACTTGCTTTAAGCCCTGTATTTGGCTGATTAATTTTTTCATCGATAAAGATCACTGGTTCCATATTCCTGATGCCTTACTTTTTATCAGTTTATTAAATTGAATAGGTCCCAATACAGGACCAAAACCAATACATATTGTACTTGCCATAATTATCCCCGCTGACCCCAGGTTTAAATTCTTGGCAAAGAAAATTGACAGTGGGATGTTGATCAATGCCCCTACCAGCGAAACAACCACCTGAAGTCTTACCTTGCCGACTCCATTGATATACATTACAAAAATATTTCCCCAGGCTAGCGCCAGCACATATATACACATGGCTATAGATAAAATAAATGGTACGGGAATTTCCGGTACCCATAACCGGTAAAACCAATCTGACAAAATGAGCATGATCAAACTAACGGCAAGGAGGCCGGACCAAATCAATTTCAATTTCTTATTGGTATCCAGGATCCAGTCAAGATCACCTTTGGTTTGGGCGTCTGTATAGGCCGACCAGAATGGAACTGCTATGATGCTGAATACACTGGTGATCAGACCAAAGTATTTAAATGCTACCTGATAGGCCGGCACTTCCGATGGACCAAAAAGTTGTACTATTATTAAGTTGTCAGTTGAGAAAATCACCAAGCCGGTGATACCCACCAGGAAGAATTTAAATCCTAAAGAGCCTAAGACGTTGAAATGTTCTTTTTTGATGAATTTCCACGATGGAGCGATGCTTCTGTAGCGCGTTGAGAAAAAATAAATATTGCAGAATGTCAGGACGACTACCGGTGCAATGCCCATGGCAATCGCCAATGCCAGAAGCGAACCGCTGGTTATTTGAATTAAAACCAAGATGATCGCCAGGGAAATAAAATTTGCAACTAAATCAAAGAAACCAACGTAAGCTGGTCTTTGATCAGCGAGAAAAATGGATTGGACTAACTTGAGTACGAAGGTAACACAGAAGAACGCAAATGTAACTAATGCAACGAGTCCCAAAGTATCAATCGTATTCTTATCTACATTGAGTATAGTATTCCAGTTTACAAAGGGATTTATAAGCAGAAATAAAATCAATAAAACTCCCGAAATAGCGGTAATTAAAAAATACGTGGAGCTGACTAAAGATTTTGCTTTTTCAGTTTCGTTTTTTGCCAGTGCTTCCGCCAATTTATTTCGCAGTCCATAGCCTAGTCCGATGTCAAATAGATTAAACCAGGTGATCACTGAGGCTAATGTAAGCCAAATCCCATATAGCTCTTTGTTTAGAAAGTCAAGGGTGATAGGTACCAGAAGGAAACCAATCAAAATACTTACGCCTTTGATTCCAAAAGAAGCGGCGATATGTTTCTTAATTTTTAATGATCTGGGGTGTCCTTCCCGGAAGAAATATAAAGCCTGAGTATAATATTTTGCAATAATGGATTGTTTCATTATTCTTCTACATCTTTCTACTCTCCAAATGCTAATTCTTTTTGATATACCACCGGTCTGGATTTAGAACCGGATATTTCAGAAGGTGCGATTTCTTCGACATTGCTAAGATATCGGGAATAAAGTACAGCCAGCAATAGACCATGGTAAAATATGCTTAGTTCCACCAGAGTGAAATTGGCAATAGTGAATGCCAGTAAAGCGAAAAAACTTCCCCAATAACTGGATTCTACCGCCCGGCGATATAGGTGCTGAAGCAGGCTGATGAGGAAAATAACGTACATGATGCCTCCAACCAGCCCGTAATAATAAAGCAGCTTAAGCCACCCCACATGTATTTGGGAAGTCTTACCCTGGATCAGGGCTAACATCTTTTCTGTGTCAGCACCTCCAGTGCCAAAGATCGGATTGTCAGGAAAGACTTTTCCGAAAACTTCAAACGCATAGAATCTTGTATTTGCAGAATCCGATAGAAGACGTTCCTGAAAAAACTTGTTGAGATCAATTCCTAATACCGAGGCCGAGATAGTAATTAGTAAACCAAAGGTGACCAATGCGGCCACTAATTTAAAGGCATATATAAAGGACGATTTCCTGCCTATGAATCTTTGGGAAAAGATTGCAATGAAATTAAGCATGATCCAACGGGAACTGGAGAGTATACTAACTAAACCTGAAGCAAGTATTAGTAAATATCTTTTAATTCTTGGGAGCGATTTCATTGCCAGGAGAATACTGAAAATTGCCAAAGCATCCATGCCAACACTTACTCCGGAAACCCAGGAATAGATCGAATATCGGTATCCCTCATGTATAGGAGTGACATCATCGTAATAATAGGGTCCCAGGGATTTGAGATACTGTTCATACGCTTCAAATGATCCGAAGCCACTATCCAGCCATCCACCATTGCGGAAAAACAAAGGATCATTGATTTGAATGACAGATACGATTGCGGCAGCGATAAGAACCCAAAACAGAAATTTCAGGGAATAGTTGATCGCTTGCTTGTCAAATCGGGTATTTTCAATAATCAATAGAGCAGCTGTCGCCCTTAGAAAATTATCATGATATAAATACTTAAACAGCCCTTCATTAGCAACAATGTCCGAGACAAAGATTTTAACAATAAATAAGTAAAGAGTAAAAAATGCCAATAGGGTCAAATATTTAGGGATGCGCAGGTTTTCATCCAATCGGAATTTTGTGAAAATCAGTTCAAATAGGAGAGCATAAATAATAAGGCCAGATAAGTGGTTTGCATCTGCATGAAGATACTGAACACTTACATACGCAAATATGGGGAAGGTGCTAAGTAATCCCAGAATGATCCGGCCTCTGATGGTATCCATCACTTGAAAATCTCTAGGAATTTTAATTGGATTTTATCGAATCTACATTGACTACAGACTTATCGGTCCCGTTCTGTCCTTGCCCCACGATACCTGGTCCACCCTGATCAATTGATGAATCGTAAGTAAAGTATCCATGTTTTAGTTTCTTTCCTGGTACTCCGTTTAAGACCAGATAGAGATTTTCGACGTTCCTTTTTGCTTTGAATTTTTCAATTTCTTCCAAATGAGATCTCTTAGTAAACTTGTGCTTCATTACAAAGAGATGGATATCTGCTAAATGAAAAAGCAACAGGTAGTCGGAAACTAATCCAACTGCCGGACAGTCGATGATGATGTGATCGTACTCATCTTTCAATCCAATGAGCATAAATTCAAATCTTGGATTTTGGATGTAGCGATGTGGATTTGTGCTGGCTGCCGTGGTGGTGATATAATCTAATTTACGGTACTTTTCATGGGTCTGAATTATTTCATCTGTGCTATCTATCCATCCATTGAGGTAGGTACTAAGATTTTTGTTGGGGTTTACCCCAAGGTGTCTGGACGTGGTTGGGTTCCGAAAATCAGCATCGATCAAGAGAACGCTATTGCCGGCGGACGCCATAGTCATGGCCAAATTACTGGCAACAAATGACTTTCCTTCTCCAGGAACATTTGAAGTCACTGCGATTACTTTTTTCCAATAATTCGGCAAGAAGAACTTGATGTTGGCATGAAGATCACGGATCGATTCTTTGGTTTGCCAGTGATCGCTGAGGATGGTGTCTTTCTTCTTTAGCTTAGGATCGGTCGCAATTTGTGCCAAAACTGGGATCGAAGTTATGTCTTCCACCATGTTAATACCATCAATGCTGCCATCGCTTTCACCCCGGGTATAAATAAACAGACTGGGCAACAGGAGTCCTAGCAGTAATGCCAAAGCCATGATCAATTCTTTCTGTGGCACTTTTGCATCATCACCAACCATGCGGGCGTGGTTTATCACTCGAATATCAGAGAGATCCTCAGCTTGAGCGATATTGGTCTTGGCAAGTTCCTGGCTAAGGTAATTGTACAAGTTTTCAAATAACTTGGTCTTTCTCTGGTAGTTGATCAGGTTTTTCTCCCTGGTCGGCAGCATGTCAATCGTTTGTTCAATTTGACCTTTTCTTCTTCCCAGATTGCTTAGTGCCAGCGTGGTCGAAGAGATTAAGCTTTTGAGATTTTCTTCCAGCGATGCTCTGGTGCTTTCAATTTGATGTTTAATGACCTCTGCATCCGGACTTTTTTCACCTTGTAAAAACTGAATTCTGGACAAATCAGAATTCAATCGCTTGAGTTCCAACAGATTTTCATTTAACAGAGCATCTTCGATCCCTACGACCGAAGGAGCAACTACCTGACTATTACCGGTGCTGTCTTGCACGTAGCTTAACAAAGACTTGTAGTAATTCAGATTCATTTCAGATTGACTGGACCTTGATTCTAAATCTTGGTATTCAGCCAAAGCATTTGCACCTGTCTGGGTTAAATTGACCGCATCAGCGGTTTGCTTAAAACGCTCTAAACTTCGTTCTGCTCTATGAAGTGAATCTGAAATATTAGCCAATTGTTGTTCTATGAAATTAATCTTACTATTGGCTATCTGATTTCTTTCCTCCAGTTTGTCATAGATATAATTTTCGGTAAGCCGGTCTAAGAAATCAGTCTCTTTCTGCACAACTTCACCCTGGCAGGTGAGATTAATAATGCTGGCTTGTACTTCAGTTTGGCTGACACTTAATCTGTTCTGATATGATCTGACCAGATCATCCATATCATGAATAATGAAATAGAGTTCTTCTCCTTCGTAATCACTGAGGGGAATATCTTCATTTCGATGCACTATAATGGTATACAGATCGGTTTCTGCCGCTTTGTCAAACTGGTGGTTCTTGCTAAACAATAGTGCTTCTTCGTGTAATTCATTTTTACCCGAAATACGGTTGCGCACTTGATAGTTGTCGGCATCCACTGAGACCCGATAGCTATCATTTGTAGTGAACGAGAGATAAACCGGAGTATTAATCAGTTGATTGCTCTTCGACACCAATTCCACTGTAAATGGAAAATCCTTATAATGCTCACGGTGAATGATGCCGTTCTTCTTGGTGTGATAGGAGACCTGGTAGTTCAGGTCTTCGAGCGTATGCTGAATGAGGTCGACTGACTGCAGAATATTCATCTCATTATAGAGATTTTTTTCGGTTTCAATCAGACGAAGGCTGCCATCGACATATTGGCTTTCACTCATTGCCCTTGCATTCGATTTTGTATCGATCAATATCGAAGTATCTACCTCATAAACCGGTGGTACCCACTTAATATATGCAACTCCGATGGCAGCAAAGAATATGAGGCTCAACAGATATAGGAACTTGTACTTCCAAACCCTGCCCATAAATTCGCGAAGGTTTAGCTCTGAGGTTGTTTGTCGGTCAACTTGATTGGTCTTCATGGTCTCAATTTGTGTTTAATTAGGTGTACGGCCAGAATTTGTTGATAAAACCGAAATGGCATCTTGCAGAACTGAAACTAGGGGATCAGGGGAACATGCTCGTCCGGTGTATTTTAACTTTAGTTTTTATTTAGATCAAGAAATATATTTGCCAGGAGGGCTGCGGTAGATATCACAGATAGTACGATGCCTACAGACTGCGCTCCAACATCAAAACCTTTTGCCTTGATGGGTTCGATGTATATCAAATCATTTGGATGAATGAAGTAGTATTCAGTATTGACAAAATCCGCCTTATTTAGATCAAGCATTACTGTATGCGTCTCATTGCCAGTTCTCCGGATCAGCTTGACCTTTTTCCGGTTTCCGAAGTCAGTAAAATCTCCGGCTAAACTGATCGCCTCCAGAATCGTCGTTTGATTATTGAAGAAATAATGCACGCCCGGACTTTCCACCTCTCCCAGAATCGTCACTCTCATATTGGCAAGCTTTACTGAGGTGGACGTGAATCTTAAGTATGGGGTAAAAGCAGAGTCTAATTTTACCTTCAAATCTGTTGTATTCAAACCGGCAGCCTTGACCTTGTCAATTAGTGGCAGTGTGATGTATCCGTCACCATCCACTTCATAACTATTATAATAGAGGGCATTAGGGCCATATTCACGACTTCCATTATTGAGATTTCTCGAAGCAAATTCTTGCTGGAGGAATTCAGTCGTATTTCCTTCAAAAGCATTGATATTGATTATAAGGAGATCTGAAGGTTGTATAACAAATTGCTTTGGCGGATTTAGATTTCCTGTTGCCAGTTCCGCATTTGGAGCTCGTTCCATGATTGGGTCAGCTCCGTTCAAGGTGATGAGTTCTTTGTGCGATACACAAGATTGCATCACAGCCAGGCACAAGGCTAAGTATATGAAATACGGTGCTTTTCTTTCCAATTGCATAACTGAATACTAAAGTTTATCAATACTTCACCAGTTCTTGGAGCACCAACATGGTCTACGGAAAGAGAAAGGATGACTGTTACTACGTGAGTGTACTCTTTCTTTCGCCGTTAAAATTACATCAACATTGTCATAAATCCAACTATTTCAATCTATTATGTCATGAAACATATAACGGAAACGCGAGTTATGGATTAAGAAATAATCAAATGTTATGTAGTTGTATCAGCACAATGGTGATTATGTTATTTCCTCGAAGTAATGCTATTTATTTGGACCAGTGTCTAATAGATATCTGAGAAAATTTAATGTTAGATATTTATATTACAATCGTTACTTTTCTATTAATCAGGATGTAAATGAGCTAAAAAAAAATATTTTTTTTCAGCAGTAGTTAGCTTACAGATAAATTTCAACTCTGGTGCCCAAAAAGATGTCTATAATCTAAATCCTTGAGACTAGGGTGGCCTGGTTTTTGTGGCTCGCCGACGTAGTAAGACCATGAAAAATTATGAAGATATTGATAACGGGGAACCTGGGCTATGTAGGTCCGGGTTTGGTACGGGCGTTTCACCATCACGATCCGGATTCAAAAATCTGCGGATTTGACATAGGATACTTTGCCCGCCAGCTAACAACGACTTCGATTAGTCCGGATGCCTTACTCCATGCGCAGTACTATGGCGACGTAAGGGATTTTCCCCAGCAAATACTGAGTGGTGTGGATGTGGTTGTCAGTCTGGCAGCCATTTCAAATGACCCGATCGGCAACAAATATGAGATCCCCACAATGCAGGTCAACTATGAAGCAAATATCCGTATTGCGGAGCTGGCTAAGCAGATGGGAGTCCGGAGATTTGTATTTGCATCGAGTTGTAGTGTATATGGCGCTGCCGAAGATGCGCCGCGAAAAGAGGATTCTTCGCTCAATCCGCTAACGGCTTATGCCAAGTCGAAGATCAACTCTGAGCAAGCCCTGCAATCTTTAGCATCACCGGAGTTTCAAGTTACTTGTCTCCGTTTTGCTACTGCTTGTGGAATGAGTGAACGATTGCGGCTTGATTTGGTACTCAACGATTTTGTAGCAGGTGCAATGTCAGCTGGGTTGATCGATATCCTGAGTGATGGTACCCCATGGCGTCCATTGATACATGTTCTTGACATGGCTCGGGCAATAGTCTGGGCTTCAGCACGGTCGGATGATCAAGGAGGTCACTTCCTGACGATCAATACGGGTAGTAATATCTGGAACTATCAGGTGAAAGATCTGGCTTTTGCGGTCAAGGAGGTGATGCCCCAAGTTCAGGTTAGAATCAACGAGAATGCAGCTCCGGATAAAAGATCTTATCGGGTCGATTTTGACCTCTTTGAACGTTTGGCACCACACCACCAACCCCAATATACCTTAGAGAATACCATTAGTCATTTGAAGCAAGGGTTAGAGTCCATCCATTTCAATGATTCTTCCTTCAGGGAAGGAGAATTGATGCGATTGAATGTAATCCGGGCCCTGAGAAATTCACAAACAATAGATACCGGACTCCGATTAACTATATGATATTCAGTAAGACAGAAATAGAAGGTGTATATGTAATCGAGCTTGAACCATTTCAGGATGAGCGAGGGTTTTTTTCCCGCATCTTTTGCGAGAAAGAATTTGGACAGGCCGGACTGGTTTCTGATTTTGTACAGGTAAATCATTCAACTTCGCGATATAAAGGTACGATTCGCGGACTTCATTTCCAGCTTCCTCCGCACAGCGAAGTGAAGGTATTGCGATGCGTCCGTGGAAGTTTATATGACGTGATTGTTGACATTCGCAAGAATTCTTTGACGTTCCTAGAACACTTTAAGATTGAGCTAAGTGAATCCAACAACAGGATGCTCTACATTCCTACTGGATTTGCTCATGGTTTTCAGACTCTTAGCGATAACACCTCGCTCATTTATTTTCATTCGGATTTCTACCATCCTTCGGCGGAAAAAGGACTAAAATATAATGATCCCAGATTAAGTATAGAATGGCCTTTGCCTGTCAGTCAAATATCGAAAAAAGATCAGGAGCATAACTATCTTTCACAAGACTATCAAGGTATTGAGATTTGACATAAAACATTTAAAATGAATATTTTGAACACTCAAACTTACCCGAAAATGACCGGATCGGAGAAAAAGACCAACAGTAAATGCCGATTCTGTAGCAATGAGTTAAGACATTCCGTGGTCGATCTGGGAATGTCGCCCCTCTGTCAAAAACATATTAAACCAAATGAGAAGAATAACATGGAGAGGTTTTATCCCCTCCATGCCTATATCTGCGACGAATGCTGGTTGATGCAGCTGGAGGAATTTGCCACCCCCGAAGAGATTTTTGCCGATGAGTACGCCTATTTTTCATCGTATTCGGACAGTTGGTTGGCACACGCCAGAAAATATACCGAAATGATGGTTGAGCGTTTTGCACTAAATCAAAGGCACCGGGTAGTGGAAATTGCCAGTAATGACGGATATCTCCTGCAGTGGTTTGATCGTTTGCAGATTCCCGTACTGGGAATCGAGCCGGCCAAAAATGTGGCCGATGTTGCCAGGGAAAAAGGAATTAATACGGTATCTGTCTTTTTTGGAGTAGATTCAGCCAGAGAACTTAGCATCCAATACGGCAACGCTGATCTGTTATTGGGAAATAATGTATTGGCACATGTGCCCGATATTAATGACTTCGTTGGAGGAATGAAAATCATGCTGGCTCCGGAAGGTATCATCACAATGGAATTTCCTCATCTTCAACGATTAATAGAAGAGAATCAATTCGATACCATATATCACGAGCACTTTTCATATCTATCCTTTTCAGCAGTTCGAAGAATTTTTAAACATCATGGTTTAATCCTATTTGATGTGGAAGAGTTGCCTACTCATGGCGGTTCGATCCGGATTTATGGACGGCACGAAGAGAATAATAAATTGGAAGTCACTGAAAGAGCAAATGACTTGCTGAGGAGGGAACAAACTCTGGGAATGGAAACTCTCGAATATTATGCGACCTTTGAAGAGAAAGTGAAAGAAACCAAGCGCAAACTTCTGGAGTTCTTAATCCGTAAAAAGCGTGAGGGTAAGAGTATCGTTGGTTATGGTGCGCCCGGGAAAGGAAATACGTTATTGAATTACTGCGGCATTCGAACGGACTTTTTAGACTACACGGTAGACCGGAGTCCTCATAAGCAGGGCAACTATCTTCCGGGAAGTCATATACCAATTTATGGACCGGAAAAGATCAGAGAAACAAAACCGGATTACGTTTTGATTCTTCCCTGGAATTTAAGAAAGGAGATTAAAGAACAAATGAAGTATATTGAGGAATGGGGAGGTAGCTTTGTTGTGCCAATTCCGGAGGTGCAGAAAGTGTGACCATGGCTTTGCAGGAGCGTCAATAAGTCTGAATATGACGATTCATTCATCGCTGAGAGGAGTAATAAAAATTGAAAACTACGAACACCTAAAACATGAAAGTTGTATTATTTTGCGGGGGCCAAGGTACCCGACTCAGGGAATATTCGGAGACTATTCCCAAACCAATGGTTAAAATTGGATATCGTCCAATTCTCTGGAATGTCATGCGATTTTATGCCCACTTCGGAATTAAAGATTTTATTTTGGCGCTGGGGTATAAAGGCGACTACATCAAGGACTATTTTGTCAATTATGACGAAACCATTTCAAACGATTTTGTCTATAAAAATGGTGGCAAGGAAATCGAGCTATTAGCCTCCGACATTGATGATTGGAGAATCACTTTTGTGGATACTGGTATGCATGCCAATGTCGGGATGCGCTTGATGCAGGTTCGACAATTTCTGGATGGTGAGGAGATGTTTTTTGCCAACTATGCCGATGGATTATCGGATTTGAATCTCAGTGCCATGATAGAACGCTTTGTTTCTTATCCTGAGATGGTAGGGAGCTTCATGACCTACCGGCCCACAGCAACCTTCCATGTGGTGAAAACGGAGCCTGGTGGAATGGTGACCTCCATAAGTCCTATTTCAAAATCTAACCTATGGTACAATACCGGTTATTTTATCTTTCGACCGGAGATATTTGATTTCATTGAATATGGTGAGGAACTTGTTGAACAACCGTTTCAACGCTTGATCGCGGAAAAGAGATTGCTGTCTTATCAACATAATAGTTTCTGGCAGGCGATGGATACTTTCAAGGACAAGATGCATCTTGACGAAATGGAAGCAAGAGGAGAGACTCCCTGGGAAGTTTGGAAAAAGGACAGTCCCCTGGTAAATCAGTTTTCATGATTCGATTTCAGCCGGAAAATTTAGCCGAAAAAAAGCTGGATGTCTTATGCCTGGGGGCACACTGTGACGACATTGAAATCGGCTGTGGTGGCACGCTTTTACAATGGATAGCGGAGAACAAAATCAATCGAGTCCTTTGGGTAGTTTTTAGTTCGAACGAACTTCGAAGAAAAGAAGCTGAAAGAAGTGCGGATAGATTTCTTCAGGGGGTCAATCAAGTGGAGGTACATATCCTGAATTATCGAGATGCCTTCCTGCAATATCATGGACTTGAGGTCAAGGAAGAATTCGAAAAATTAAAGCAGATGATTAATCCGGATGTGGTCTTTACGCATTACCGGGATGATCGCCACCAGGACCATCGTCTCCTATCAGATCTCGCCTGGAATACTTTCCGAAATCACCTAGTCCTTGAATATGAGATTCCTAAATATGACGGTGATTTAGGGGTGACCAACGCTTTTGTTGCGCTGGAAAATTCAGTGGTCGAAAAAAAGATCTCGATTCTATTGCAGTATTTCGAAAGTCAGAAGGGTAAGCACTGGTTTGATGAGGAAACTTTTAAATCGTTGCTGCGTATTCGTGGTTTAGAGTGCAGTAGTCCAACCCGTTATGCAGAATCATTTTACCTCAGAAAATGTATTTTATAAATGTATACAAAGACGACAAGGTTTATTACGGATTTGAGTAAATCATTGACCTTGAAAGACCGGATACACAGCGCAATCCCTGGAGGAGCGCATACCTATGCCAAAGGAGACGACCAGTTTCCCGAGGCCTTCCTACCTATAATGCAAAGAGGCTATGGTTGCCATGCCTGGGATATGGATGGCAATCGATATATTGAGTATGGGATGGGTTTGCGCTCGGTAACCCTTGGTCATGCCTTTGAACCTGTGGTTGAAGCCGCATACAAACAGATGAAGTTGGGAGCGAATTTTACCCGGCCGGCCATCATTGAGCTGGAAGCGGCCGAACGTTTTCTTGATCTGGTGCCAGGTGCCGAAATGGTTAAGTTTGGAAAGAATGGATCTGATGCGACCACTGCTGCATTAAAGTTGGCTCGTGCTTACACCGGTCGTGATATGGTGGCTATATGTAAGGATCACCCTTTTTTTTCCATCGATGATTGGTTTATTGGATCTACCAGCATTGACCGGGGCATTCCGGGAGCGATAAAGGAGCAAACAGTTACTTTTCATTATAATGATCTCAATAGTATTATAGATCTTTTCCAGAAGTATCCGGAACAGATAGCTTGTATTTTTCTTGAACCCGAGAAAAATGACCCACCGCAGGATGATTTTCTCCAAAAGGCAAAAGATCTCTGTCATAAAAATGGGGCACTTTTTATCCTGGATGAAATGATCACCGGCTTCCGGTGGCACAATGGAGGCGCACAAACGATGTACGGAATAACGCCTGACCTATCTACCTTCGGCAAAGCGATGGGCAACGGATTTGCCATTTCAGCCTTAGCTGGCAGGCGCGAATTTATGGAATTGGGGGGCTTAAAGGATGCCCGGGAACGGGTTTTCCTGCTTTCAACCACGCATGGAGCTGAGACGCATGCGCTGGCTGCTTTCATGGCCGTGGCAGATGCTTATGAGCAACATGATGTCGTCCGTATTTTAAAAACACGTGGGACGCGCCTGAAAAAGGGACTCGAAGAATGTATTGGCAGGCATAACCTCGAATCTTACATATCGATCCCAGGTCATCCGGCTTGCCTGGTTTGCGCCACCGCCGACCACGACGGTCCCGGTTCCCAACCTTTCCGGACGCTAATGCTGCAGGAAATCATGAGACGCGGTATCATTGCACCAAATTTGGTGATTAGTTTCGCCCATAGTGAGGACGAAATTGACGAGACAATTGAAGCCTTCGATCAGACTTTTTATATCTATCGTAAAGC
>JAGQWZ010000435.1 GCA_020436835.1 Saprospiraceae bacterium
CAACTCCAATGCAGACTCCATCCAGGAGCCCTGGTTATCCACTCCACGAACCTGAAAGACATATTCTCCGGGGTCCAGATTGGTAAATGTCGCCGAGTGTTGGGAGCCTACCGATCTCCAGTCATTTTCAAAACCCTGTAAACGGTACTGGTACTGTTTTTTCTCGGGTGAAACAAAATTTAGTGAGGCAAAATCGATGGAAAAAACTGAATTCTTATAGGACATTATGATCTGATCGACCAGGGATATATTGTGCTTTAATTGTACTCCCATTTCCTGAGCATTAAAGCAATTCACCTCCTTATTAAAAACGGAAAACCCAGTAATGACCATTGGAGGCACAAAAGCAAGGTCTTCTATTTCCTCGGGCCGGAAAGAACTGAACCCATTATTTCCCCCGAAATACATAGTACCGTCACGGCCTTTGCAAAAAGCCAATTCCTTAAATTCACCATCCTGTAATCCATCTGATGATGTATAATTTTCGAATTCCTCTGCATTTTTATCGAAACGGGAAATACCGGAATTGGTACTAATCCATAAATACCCGCCATCGTCCTGCAAAATTCCCTGCACAATATTTCCTGACAAGCCATTGGCAGTGGAGTAATTGATAAAATTATTTTTTATCTGATCATACCGGGATAGTCCATTTTTGGTTGCAATCCATAATATTCCATCTTCATCCTCATGAATAGTACCAACACTGTTATTGCCAATTGAATTTACTTCGGCATTATGCAGAAAAAATCGCATTGATTTTTCTGCCGGATCGTACCGATTTAATCCGCCTCCCTCGGTACCAAACCATATGTTGCCATACTGATCTTCCTTAATGGAAAGAATCTTATTATTATTTGTGCATAAAATACCGGACGTATCATATGGTATACGGGTAAAACGCTCTTTATTCTGGTCATATAGATTCAGGCCACCACCATGGGTTCCGATCCATATATTCTCTTTGCTATCCTGATATATAATCCAAATATTATTACTGCTTAGTGTCGAGACATCTGCAGCACTGTGCCGAAACTGTTTCTTTACTTTTCTATCTTTATCCAACACAGTGATTCCATCTGCCCAGGTACCTACCCAGAGATCTCCATTTTGCATTTCGCAAATACTGAGCACATAGTTTCCGCTAATATTCGATCCTGCCGGAGAGTCCTTGGTAAAATATTCAAATGACCCTTCTTTGGGATCAAATCGGTTGAGACCGCCGCCATCCGTTCCAATCCAAACCATCTGATCTGAATCTTCATAGATTGTCAGAACCTTATTATGGTTAATACTACTGAGGGTAGATTTTAGGCGGTAATGCACAAATTTGGCTGCATCAATATTGATGAGGTCAATACCCGAATTAAAAGTCCCTACCCAAATATTTCCTTTTTGATCACGCAACAATGAATGAATTGAATTATTGCTAAGACTATATTTATCAAGATCATCATGATGATATACCATTACCTGATCCTCATCGGGACTATAGACTGCCAGTCCTCCGTTCTCGGTACCAATCCAAATAGCCCCATTATTATCTTCCTCCAGGGCATAAATTACCTGGCTGACTTCCTCCCGGTTATCGGCAGTTTTCATTTCAATTTGCCTGAATTGATCCGACTCCCTGTCGTATTGAAAAAGACCGCCACCACTGGTACCGATCCACAATCGACTTTGAGAATCCTCAAAAACAGCTCTGACATTTTGTATTTCAGAAATACCTCCCTCCCCAGCTA
>JAGQWZ010000436.1 GCA_020436835.1 Saprospiraceae bacterium
CTGGAAGTTGATATTACCGAATGTTTCGGTGATGCCGGAAGAGGTAGAGCCTGAACTCTATAATCTCGCGGAAGATCCGGATGAAAAAATTAACCTGGCTGATAAAAATTCCGGAAAGACAAATCGACTAAGTAATAAAATAAAACTCATCTGGGATCCCAAAGAACAATGAGCACACTGAATTTTCTTTTGGCAAGCGGAAGGCAATTTCAAAATCAAGATGAGATTTGAAGTAAGGAAAAGCCATATCACTCTCCCGCCCTAAATGCTCCTGAAATCAGATCCACAAACCGGCCGATGATGGCATTGGCAACAGAAGTGTCGCAATTCATCTTAATAAATTCACGGTAGTGATCATCGGACTTGAAATATTTATCCTTATAGGCCATCACCCTTGCCTGCAGATCAGCACAGGTGATTTCAGGATGAAATTGGAAGGTATAAAAAGGGCATCCGGCAACCTTGAATCCATGTACTTCACATCGTTTCGAATAAGCAAGTAGTACACATTTTTCCGGAAGATCAATGGTACTCTTAATATGCCCGCTTACCGCTCCAAAAGTATCGGGAAAGTGCTGAAAAAGCGGATCAGAAATGGCCTCCCGGGTGAGGAAAATGTCAACAACATCCAACTCTGCCTGCCCGGGATCAACGACCACTTTTGCTCCCAGTAACATGGAGGCAAGCATAAATCCACCGCAGGACAATAAAGCCGGGACTTTTTGGTGGATGGCGCGGAGTATCAAGTCATTGAGATTCGATAGGAACGACTGAAAAGTGGCTGGAAGTTCGACCTGGTCACTTCGATCATCAGAAAGACCACCGATAAATAGGGCATCAAAATCATCAACAATCAGCGGAGAGAAATCAGGATCTCTAAATACATCCAGCGTGATGATCTGATGTTCCCCCAATCCGGAAAAGGATACAAATTCCATTCTTTCCGCTGGAATCATCCGTATGTCCTGCCGGATCTGGACCAATAATATCTTCAGGGATGCCCTCCTGTTCATTTCTTGATATGGCCAAAGATAAGTGTGTTGTCTGAAGAAATACCTTCGATTAAGGAACTTTCCTTTACCATCAAAGTCTGCAATGCCGAGCGGATAATTAATTATCTTGAGTTACCACTTATTCCCATATGTCTAACTCGAACTAAATCACAATTCATTATTTAAAGATCCAATATATTCGTCTCATGAAAAAGCTCTATTTTATACTTTCCCTTGCTATTTTCTGGATTGCCGGCCTTGATCTTGCCAACGCCCAGGTTCTGGATTCCGGTTACATCGATCAATTGAAATTCAGACACATCGGTCCGGTAGGTAACCGGTTAATTTCCGTAGCCGGTGTTCCTGGAAATCAATTAGTATACTATGTGGGAGCTGCCTCCGGTGGTATCTGGAAAACTGTTGATGGCGGTTTAAACTGGAAGCCCGTTTTTGACAAACAGAAGGTCCATTCGATTGGCGCTCTTGGTCTGGCATATTCGGATCCCGAGATTATTTATGCGGGTACCGGAGAATCATTTATTCGTTCTAACATCTCGATTGGCAATGGTGTCTACAAGTCAACCGATGGAGGGGCTAACTGGACCCATCTCGGCCTCGAAGAAACAGGACGGATAAGCCGGATCATAGTAGACCCAAAGAATCCGGATATCGTTTACGTAGCTGCACTGGGACACGCTTATGTTCCTCAGAAAGACCGGGGTGTATTCAAGAGCACCGACGGGGGCAAAACCTGGAATCAGGTGTTACAGGTAGATGAAAACACAGGAGCATCCGATCTGGTAATGGATCCGCACAATCCGCGGATTCTTTTCGCAGGCATGTGGCAACTGGAGATTAAACCCTGGACCAGGACCAGTGGTGGACCTGGCAGCGGAATTTACCGGTCTATGGATGCTGGAGAGACCTGGGAAAAGCTCAAGGATAATGGACTGCCAAAAGGCGATGTTGGTAAAATTGCTTTGAGTATGACAGCAGCGCAACCGCAACGATTATATGCCTTGATTGAAACAGGGGATGGCATTCCTCTCAATGGAAAGCCCACCAATACCGGAGAACTCTGGCGATCAGACGACCGGGGCAAATCATTCAAATTGGTCAACTCCAATCGCAATCTATCCGGCCGGGGTGCCTACTATACCCGTTGTGCGGCTTCACCGGACAACCCAAACGAAATCTACTTTCTGGCCGCCAGCTATTATACCAGTATCGATGGTGGGATGACCGCCCAGGGAAGCAATCCTCCGGGAAACGATCCTAACTGGGACCACCATGAGATGTGGATCGATCCTACCGATGGCGACCGACAAATTGTAGTTGGAGATGGTGGCCTGTCCATCAGCCATAATCGAGGCCAATCCTGGATGCGGGTCCAGTTGCCGGTGGCTCAGCTCTATCATGTGACCACCGACTCTGAAATTCCCTATAATGTACTGACAAACAGGCAAGACGGACCATCTATGAAGGGACCCAGCCGAAGCCGGATGGCCGGATTTTTCGGAGGCTTTATACCGACCGGCCTCTGGCATGATGTCGGAGGTGGGGAAAGCGGTTTTGCCACGGCAGATCCGACTGACCCGGATATTGTGTGGTCGAGCGCATCGGGGTACGGAGCCCTGGGTGGGGTTGTGGTAAGACAAAATGAACGAACCGGACAATTCAGACAAGTGGAAGTCTGGCCGGAGCTCACTGCGGGCAGTCCGGCCAAGGAAGTAAAATATCGATTTCAGTGGACCTTCCCCCTCTTAATATCTCCCCATGATCACAATACCATTTATGTAGCCAGTCAATATGTACACCGGACCAAAAACGGAGGCCAGACCTGGGAAATCATCAGTCCTGACCTGACTTTAAATGATACGTCAAAACAGCAGTTTTCCGGAGGATTGACCGGTGACAATATTGGAGTAGAATATGCCAATGTGATCTATGCCTTTGAGGAATCACCCTTGAAAGCCGGTCTTTTATGGGCAGGTACCAATGATGGCCTGGTGCAGCTGAGTCAGGACAATGGACAAACCTGGACCAATGTGACGGGCCGGATTCCAGGCATGCCCGCTTACGGCGCCGTAAGAAATATCGAGGCGTCTTCCCATAAGGAAGGAACCGCCTATATCACCGTAGATGCTCACGAAATGGGTGACTTTGCCCCCTACGTTTATAAAACCGATAATTTTGGTCAATCCTGGACCAGGATCACCGATAGCATTGCCGATGGTAACCTCAGTTATTGCCGGATGATCAAGGAAGATCCCACCAGACCGGGTTTATTGTATTTAGGTACAGAAAATGCCTTGTACGTTTCATATGATGCTGGAAAACAATGGCAGTCCCTGATGGCGAACCTGCCCCCCAGTCCAATGTACTGGATAGATATTCCCGAACATTTCAATGATCTGGTTGTCGGCACGTATGGTCGGGGTATCTGGATACTTGATGATATTACTCCGATTCAGCAGCTGGATGCGGATATAATGAAATCTCAAGTCCATCTTTTTACCCCTAAAGACGCTTACCGCTTTCATTCGATCTCATCAACCATGCAGTTCTTTCCGGAAGCCTCTTCCGGTCAGGATCCACCCGCGGGGGCAAGCCTGCACTACTGGTTGGCTCCAGGCATGGACACGACATTAAAGGACAGCGTTGCATTGATTATCACCAATCAGGAAGGTGATACCGTGCGCACAATCAAACACAAAGGGAAAACCGGGATAAACAGGGTCTGGTGGGACTTCATGACTGATCCCGGTACCAAATTGATGATGCGCACATCCCCCAGGTATGCCTCCTGGTTAAAGCTCAATGATGCACGAATCCGTCCTTCCACTATTCCACCCCTCAAATTGCTCGTACCACCGGGTGATTACAATATCCATCTGAGCATCGATTCATCAACGAATCAAAGCAGCAAAATTTCAGTCTTAAAAGATCCCCATTCGGAAGGTACAGCGGAAGATATCCGTTTGCAATATACACTACTGGATAAGATAAAATCAGACATGGAAGAAATCACAATGGAGGTGAATAAGGCTGAGCGGATACGGCGTCAATTATTGGATTTAGTGCCTATGCTCCCGGAAGGATCTGACTCTCTCAAGGAAGAAATCAAGCACCTTGACAGTCTGATTATTGATATTGAAAATTCAATGGTTCAGCTGCAGCATACCGGCACCGGACAGGATGTGATCAGAAAACCGGGTCAATTGTTGGAAAAGTTGAATTATCTCGCTTCGACAGTGGCTATTGCCGATTTCCGGCCTGCTGATCAGTATCAGGAGGTATATGAAAAATTAAATGGAGAATGGGACAGTCTGAAAGTGGACTGGAATGACTGTCTGCAAGGTCCAATGGATAGATTAATGGCAATGCTGGAAGACAAAGAAATCGGCCCGGTCATCCTGAAGTAAAAATCAAACGGGGTTGCTTACTTTCAATGCTTGTAACTCCGTTTGTTTTTCCTTAAAATTTTTGATGCCGGCTCCTGAAAATTGCCGGGGAGTCACCATGGATTTTCTTCCATAACCGGATGAATTGCCTGCTATTTTCATAGCCACATTCAATGGCAATTTCTTTTATGGATTTATCTGAATACATCAATAATTGCTCACCCAGATCGATCCGGACACGGTTACGGTAGTCGTGGATCGTTTGGCCGGTGTGTTTTTTAAATAATCTCGAAATATGGCGCTCACTCATATGAAGCTTTCGGGCGAGATCATTTAACGTGAAGGACACCCTTAATTCTGCTGACAATATCTCCTGGGCCCTGTATACATCCGGATTGAAATGATTCTTAAAATTTAGAAAGACATTTCGTTGTTCCACGGAATCCACCCGTCTAATATTAATAACCATCTCCTGGGCTACCCGGGCCGCAACCAAAGGTGAATCCCACTGTTCAATCAATGCCAAACACATGTCGATGCCGGCAGTCATACCGGCGCTGGTAAAAGTATTTCGATCAAAGCAATATAATCGGTCATCTCTGACTTTCGCACGAGGGAAAGATTCCTTTAAGTAAGAAATACACTTCCAGTGGGTTGTACATTCTATATGATTTAACCCACCTGCTTTGGCCAGGATCAGCGCACCGGAACAGATGGATCCCAGGAAAACTCCCTTTTTCCGCTGTGCAAGAAGCCAATAGCCGATTTCTTTTACCACTGTGTCCATCCTACCTGATTTGAAACTGGTAAAATCTATCCCCGGGATGCAGAGAAAATCACCCGCATTCAGTGAGATACCGGATAGGGGCAGCATTCCGGCCAAAGATATACCCTGTTCTAACCGCACTTCTTCACTGGCTGACAGGTAGGATATACGGTAGTTGCTTCCCCCCAGTCTGGATGCTTCGTAAAATACCTGGACCGGACCGGCCAGATCCAGAATATGCGCCTGGGGTAAAATCAGAAAGACAATATTCCTATCCATGATCATCAAATGCCACTAAAGATATGTCATTTTAAGACATTAATATGTCTTTATAGGACATTTGCAGTTTGCCCGGATTTTATCATCTATTATTGCAGAAACGCTAAAGATGCTTGAACTGCGACCGGTATGTGAACATTGTGGGAAGGCCCTTCCCAACGGGAGTACTGAAGCAATGATTTGCTCTTTCGAGTGCACATTCTGCCTCAATTGTGTTGAGAAGGTGCTCCGGAATATCTGTCCTAATTGCGGAGGTGGATTTGAAAGGAGACCGGTACGTCCGGTAAAATGTGTAACTCCGAATTGCCTGAAAAATTATCCGGCTACAACACATAAAACAATAAAGAAAATTAATTCAGCTTCATTACTCAGATTACAAAAATTGTATCGGAATACCTCTCCCGAACACCGATAGTCTAAATCAAATAAAAACAAAATCTATGCACGTTTTGAAATTTCTAATTGCCCTTACTATGTTATGCCTATCACCAGCAATTTTCTCCCAAACCGCAACGGAAGATATTGCATATATATGTCCTCCTTGCGGAGATGGGTCTTGTGACAACAGGTTGTTTGAAAAACCAGGCACTTGTCCTGATTGCGGAATGACCCTGATTAAAAGAAGCCAATTAAAAAATGTAGCTATTTTCATTCATGAGGGAGTTGAAGTATTGGATTTCAGTGGACCAAGTGAAGTTTTTGCAGCAACACATACCGATCAGGGAGCATTTAATGTCTACACGGTATCATTAACCACCGATCCGATTATCAGTCAGGGATTTATTAAAATCCTTCCTGAATATGCTCTTGATAATGCACCCAAACCAGATATCATTGTTCTGCCCGGAGGAAATACCGGGGCAGTCCGTGACAATGAAAAACTACTAAAATGGATTCAGGACCTCGCACCTGATCTTGACATAGCGCTTTCTGTATGTACCGGAGCATTCATCTTACAGAGAGCCGGACTTCTGGACGGATTAAAAGCGACTACCTGGCATGGTGCTATTGAAAATTTCCGTCAGACCGCAACAAATACCGAGGTTCTGGAAAATATCCGGTGGGTAGACAATGGAAAGATAATTACCACCGCCGGGGTCTCAGCCGGTATTGATGGAGCCTTGCACGTTGTAGAAAAATTATTCGGCCCTGAAGCCGCACATGCGACTGCCCGTTATATGGAGTACGACAAATGGGTACCGGAAGACGGATTAATTGTTGAAAGAAATTAAGCCTAAGAAAATAAATTCTGCTAATTATATCAGTGCTTAATAAATTTTTGTGATACAATATTGGCTTGATTCTCAATGGATAATATGTAAACACCCGGTGTAAAGTTGGAAATGGAAAAAGAAACCGTTTCTGAACCGTCAAGTAAATTCTGCTTCATTAGAATTTTTCCTGTCAAATCTTTTACGACCAACTTGTCTCTATTTCGGGCTGGATTAAAATTAAGCTGAATCCAGTCAGATGCTGGATTAGGTTGAATCGTAAATCCGTACTCACTGGCTGGCTGTTGAATTCCGGTACTAACTCCATATTGCAGTACTGATAATCCGGATAATTGGTCCAGCAGATAAATTACATCATTCTCCACGATGATCCGGGAAGCGGCCGCTGGCTCATCATAACGATCGATAAATCCTGAAGGATCGGATGCGTCATATAAATTCAGACCACGGCTTAATTCGGCAACATAAAGTATATCATCGCTGATAAATAGATCCAAAGGATTTTGCCAGAAATAAACGGAGCCCAGATCAGAAGGATGCGCCGGATCAGAAATATCCAACATCCGGCTGTCGCCATTAATTCCTACATAGAGCCTGTTTTCATTAGCCAGCATCGATCGCACACCACCCATAATAGATACTGAATCGATCACTATTGGATTTGATTTATCGACCACATCAAGCACTTTGATTCCTCTACTATCCTCATATGCATAGATATATGGATCCACCGCATAAATCTTTTCAAAGTAATTACCGTTTGAGTAGCGTCCTATCTCTACCGGATAGGACGGATTCGTCACATCAAATATCTGAACACCACCGGTACCAGCGGCTACATAGAGATAGTCAGCTCTGATCAGGAGTTCGTTTACATAACCATCAATGGGCATATTTACCAAGACCTGAGGAGCATTAATATTTGAAACATCCACTATAGACCATCCGAGGTCTCCTTCAGAAATGAATAATAGATCACCTTTAATTTCCAGATCCTTCGATTCGGTAGTTGGAATGGACGATACTTCGACCAGATTGGATGGGGTTGTGATGTCCAGCACTGCGACCCGGTCATCCTGCGAAATAAAAGCATACCCTGATGATATTTCCATATCATAATTAAAGCCACCATAAATCACATGTCCCAGCGGAAATGGCGCTATTAAATCACTAATATCATAGACACTTATATCTCCGTAGTGATCCGAGGCCACGAAAGCATATTTTCCGTGGAAAACAATTTTATCAGCCCGGCAATCGATGGTACCGGCATACTGGGGATCATGAAGGTTAGTCATCTCAAAACAATCCACGCCGTAGCCCTGCCGGGTTATAAACAATATACCCTGATTGCTAAAGAACTCGTATACGAATCCCACATCGAAAGCGTGCTCCACCAGAAAATGGGATGGGTCTTGCACATTTAGAAAATACACTTTACCACCCCCTCCGGCCACTAAATAATCTTCATAAGACCCGAGGGCATTAATATAGGTACTACCGGAGAGCACATTTTCTCTGATAAGCGGATTTTCTAAATCCGCGAGGTCGATCGTCAAGATATAATTGGTACTATAATATCTTGCAGAGGCGAAAATAAGCGAATCTTTAAAGACGAGATTCCACATCGTCTCATCAGTCTGAATAGAACTTATTAGTTCAGGTCTTTTCGGGTTATCGAGGGAATAAATGTAAATGCTCTTATTACCGATCTGGTAAAGCCGATCCTCGTGGTAGTACCATTTTTGCACCGGTTCAACCAGATCAATCTTATCGATAAAGGTAGGATGAGCCGGATTATCGAGGGCAAGAGTCCATAATTGGTAGCGGTCACCGATGTATAGGTGATCACCGGCAACGATGAATGCATCGATCACTTTGTCTACTTCGATTTCATCGATCTTCACCGGATTAAGGGTATCGGAAAAATCGGCAATAACCATTGTAGCACCACTGTTTACATAACCAACGTCATTAATAAAATAGATCTGATTTTGAACGCCATAAGCCCAACGGTCCAACAATTGAAACCGGGCCTGAGGGAAAATACTAGTGCTCCCCAAGAAGATTACTATTGTAAGGAGCAGAATCCTGCATGATTTCATAGCTATTGATTTACTTGTGCCCAACACCATAAGATATATTGGCACCATAGCCATGTCAATGATGGCCATCAGTTAAGATTATGACCTCACGAAAAGTAAATTTTCCAAAATGAGAGCAACATTGTATTTTTTACTACACCAAAAATACAGGTAGGTGCATCTCTTTGTTAAACCTTCTTACCAATGAAATACCTCAACTATCTACTGACAGTTTTCCTATTCCTCTGTCTGCAGAACTGCAAGACTTCAGATTTGCAGCAGATTCCAGATCCTTCATTGCATAACAATGAGTCAGAACCCTGCCTGGTTTCCATCAGCTCAGAAACTCTGCTGGACACTCTTAAGATCCAATTTGAATATTGGGACTATCTTTTGATGCAACATTTCGAACAAGAATTTATCTGTTTGAATTTCTCAGATACGATTCTTCAACTGGATATTCGTAAGCCTAAATTAGTACGTTTCACCTTAAATAACACTTACCTTCCCCTATTTTCCTATCCAGGACTTAGATGTCAGCTAAAAATAGAGTCGATAAATGATCGTTTGAATATAACTCTTGACAAAGATCCCTCCATCTCAGAATACTATACTTTGGCGGGAAGGTCTACATTTGGAACACCTGACGGAGAATGGCTTGAGGTAGAACGAACTGTATTAAATGAAAAAGAAAGAAAACAACAAATTCTGGATAGTCTGAGCAATCAACTTCCGGAGTGGTTTTATGAAATGGAGGACAAAAACCTCCATCTGTTCTATTACAATATGTTGATCAGTGCTTATGGGTACCGAAAACAACTTTTGGGCTACAATGAATTATTCCCTGGGCAACTTGTAAATTTCCTGGACACAATAAATTTGGTGGAAAGTGAAAACTACATTGAACCGCAGTACGCTCAAATAGTCTTTTCAAAATTAATTCTCCCTGAATTACGGAGTCAAGACACAACTGCTTCGATTCCGAAACGATTTAAAATAGCTCTTGAAAGATTGATCCGGACACCCAGAGAAAACCACTTTATAACCGCAGATCAACAACAAAACTTCATCCTTCATTACTATTGTGCAATGCACCGATCCAGTAGAAAATATCCGCAAGATCTGTTTGACAAGTATTATGAGGCTCTCGATCCTGGAAGGCAAAGAATGGCAACAAGTGTAGTTGAAGAAAGAATTTCTTTAAATAATGAGATCGCTTCTAATTTCACTCTAAAAAAAGAAGACGGAACCTTTATCGACCTCGCGGAATTTAGAGGAAAACCAGTCTGGGTCAGCTTCTGGTTTACCGGCTGCAAACCATGTATAAGAGAGTTCCCAATAGAAAATCAATTGGTCGAAAAATATCGTGACACCGATATGCAATTTATTAGCATTTGCACCAATTCCGATGAGCAGATGTGGAAGAAGATGATTAGAGAACATCATCTTAAAACCCAAAACCTATTCGCCAATGAAAATTGGTCCAACATCATCTCCGAACGGTACCAGATCACCAGCTATCCCAAATGGATGCTTATTGACCGCAATGGTAAGATCATACAGGAAAAACTAGTAGATCCAGGAAATCCGGAAATAAATAGTTGGTTTGTCAAAGTATTATAAGGCAGGACAATAATGAAGAAACTCAAGTTACTTATTTTAAAGGCAACCTTCCTGCTTTCCGGAATTAATTTACCAGCACAAGGCCTACAAGAAGAGCTTCTGTTTTCATATGATATAGAATCTAAAATTGCCCTGGGGGAATTACGGACCACCTCGGCCTCCTACTATTACACTTTTATTGGCGATTACTCAAGTGCAATATCTTTGTATGACATACCGGTTTCCTGGGGTGTGGACACTCTCATTCTGAGCGACCTGAGTCAAGCCCCAGCGCTAGCGAAAATATTAGAAATCGCCCGAGACCAACAAATAGTCATCATCAGTGAATCTCATCTGAAGCCACAACACAGAATATTTGCCAAAAAATTGATCGATTCATTATATGATTATGGCTTCAGGCATCTTGGAATAGAGACCCTGGCTGTAGACTCGACCCAAAAAAATAATCTACATGATTCGCTGTTGAGAGAACGAAAATTTCCTATGAGCTTGGTTACTGGTTTCTATGCACGAGAACCACAAATGGCTGATCTGATTAGAACGGCATTGCACAAAGGTTATCAACTTTTTGGATATGATAGAGAGAAAAAATTACCCGGAAAAGACCGAGATGAAATTCAGGCAGATAACATTATCAAATACCTGAATAGTTCCGGCAATGATAAAATAATTCTATATGGGGGTTGGCATCATGCTAATGAATCAAACGACAAAAAACCGGGTCGCAATGCATTCTGGATGGCAAAGTATTTAAAAGATAAAACGGGAATAGACCCTCTCACCATCTATCAGGATAACTTTACCGAAAAAATGGTGACCAACACGCATCCCTATCTGGCATCCAGGACTTTCACCGAGCACTCAATATTTATGGACAAGGATGGGACCATTGCTTCACTCAGCCCCCAGGTGGATATTGAGATTATTCATCCAAAAACGACCTATATTAATGGGCGGCCATCATGGTTAAGACAGCATGATTTTAGCCGGGAATTTTATTTTGAAGATATCCCCGCAGATATTGATTATCCGTTACTGCTTATGGCATTCATTCCCGGTGAAGAAAAAATGGGGGTTCCAGTTGACATCTTCGAAATGAAGGATCGTTATGATCGAAAACCACTGCTTTTGGTTCCTGGAAATTATGTGATACGCATTTTTAACAAGGCGAAAACGATTGACAAGGCAATCAGCCTGGAACCCTAAATCTGGAAGTGCTCTGCGTAAATTTGAAAACACTTATCTTAAGTCTTCAAATTCGACCAGTATGTCCAGAGTGTGCATCATTTTCCTCTCTTTAGTGTTTTCATTAACCGTTAAAAGTCAATCCTCCCAGAGGCCGAACATTATTCTCATCATGACCGATGATCAGGGCTATGGCGATTTTGGCTTTACCGGAAATCCCTATGTGCAAACCCCTACCATTGACCGTCTGGCAACAGAAGGCACTCTCTTTACCAATTTTTATGTTTCACCGGTCTGTGCTCCTACCCGTTCCAGTCTGATGACCGGTAAACAATCGATCCGAACCGGAGTTTATGACACCTACAATGGAGGAGCCATCATGGACACCAAAGAAATAACTATTGCCGAGATGCTGGTCGGGCAAGGCTACGCCACCGGAATTTTTGGTAAATGGCATCTCGGTGACACCTACCCCAACCGTCCATCGGATCAGGGATTTGCTCAATCTCTCGTCCATAACGCGGGAGGTATGGCTCAGGTGGGTGACCCCAATACCTATTTCAAGGAAAAATCCTATTTCGACGCCACCCTTTGGAAAGATAATCAGCGGATAGAAACTCAGGGATATTGTTCAGATGTATTTACCGATGCTGCAATCGATTTTATGGGCTCAAATAAGAACCAACCTTTCTTTGCCTATCTCGCCTTTAATGCCCCTCACACCCCTCTGGAAGTTCCTGAAAGTTATTATGAAAAATATAAGGACCAGGGTCTTGATGAAGTGGCGTTCGTTGAAAAGGGATACCCGGTACCACCGATGACCGCAAAGGACCGGGAAGATGCCAGAAGGGTTTATGCTATGGTTGAGAATATTGACGACAACATTGCACGCATTATTGATAAACTGGAAAAGGATGGTTTAATGGATAACACGATCATCTTTTTTCTGACCGATAATGGTCCTCAGCAAAGAAGATTTACCGCTGGATTCAGAGGCACAAAAGGTACCGTTTACGAGGGCGGAGTCCGGGTCCCGTTAATCGTCTATCCCCGCCAAAGTAACCTTGAGCGGATTAATGCTCCAACTGCCCACATGGATATTTTCCCTACCATCATGGCCGTTTGTGGATTAAAATACCAACATGATATCGATGGTATCAGTTTGACCGATCTTTTTGAAAATAAACCGGCGAAATTCGAATCGCGGATTATTTATCACCACTGGACACGTGGCCACCTTACCCCATATCAAAATATGGCCATCAGACAGGGTGATTATAAATTAGTCGGTCATGCTGATTACGATGCAAAAATTCAGGATTTTGAATTATTTAATTTAAGAGAGGATCCTTTTGAACAGAAAAACCTGGTGATGAGTCATGCGCAAGAGGCGGAAAAATTAAAAGAGAAGCTGGACAACTGGATTCAGGAAGAGGTTTGGAAAATAACGGCTGATCCTAAAATTGTGATCGGTAGTGCTGAAGAAAATCCTACCATCTTAAACCGAAATGATGCAAAGGGTCAACCGGGAATATGGGCACAAGATCAGATTTATGGATATTGGGATGTGGAAGTGGCTACTTCCGGCTATTACAGCTTCGATTATTTTTTCCTTAACCCGCTTCCTGAAAAAAGCAAAATCAGGTTAAACCTAAAACCAATTGAATACACCAGGAGCATTCAAACCAAGGAAGAAAATAATATTAAACTGTCAGATCTATATATACCTGCCGGAAGATATCGTCTGGAAACCTGGTGTCAACATTCCGACGGCGGCTATATTTTACCTTTTAGTGTGGAAGTAAGTAAGAAATAGATTATTATCTCTACTTCCGTCGGTCTGATTAAAAATTTACCGTCCACTAAAACTTTTTATTTATTCCAAAGACGACTCCCATATTTCTTGGGTAAATCTTTTCTCCCATAAGCTGAAAAGCCGGTGAAATGGAATTTGAGTAAATAAAATCAGCTACCAGTGAATATCCGGATTTTCCGACCTCATAATTAAAATAAGTGCCAAAAAGGTAACTGCCATAGATGTCTTTTTGGATCTCATTTTGTAGTGGCCGCAGGGAGATGGATTCATAAGAAATCATTTCATGTAATGATCTCAATTCACCTTGTTTTAATTGCAGGGGACTCAGTGGTATATTAAGTTCCAAACCGATTCGTATTCCGGCACGAAATGGCGACCGGGTAAGAACATCTGCCTCCAACCCCAGCGGTATCGTCAATAGATGAACTTTCTGAAGCAATCCGGCCTGCAGGGGAATAATTTCATTGTCCGGTATATCACTTTGTAGATCCCGGCCGATCAAAGTTGTAGCTGAAAATTCACCGCCGATGGTGGGAATATTATGGTCAATTATTCTCTCGTATCCATCCGGCACAGGTACTTCCAGACTTTGTGCATGAGGGATTTGAAATTCATAGTTAGCCTGAGTGCGATAGATACTGTAACGAACACCCGTTATCAGAGACACGTTTTCCTTCATTTGACGACGGATTGCCAACCCAAATGTTGGTGACCATTTGCGTTCTATCGATTGCAGGGCAGTTCCATCCAGAAAAGATTGGCCCCGGAAGAAATAATCCCCGACCAGGCCACCCCCTGAAAATTCTAGAGACCAGACCGAGCTTTTTTCTGCCCTGACTTCGCCTCCAGACGGATTCCGTAACAGTGGTATTGGCTTGTTTGCTAAAGAAAAATTTCTGGTAGTAAGCGGATTGAGGACCCTGTTGCCATTTGTGCCCGGAGGCAATTCCTGATATACCGGATCGGGCTGGGAAGATTGAGGTACAGTGATCACCGGCATTGCTGCCAGATGCTTGTCGGAGAGTTCTTTCTTTCTCCCGGAAAAATCTCCCGGGATCAAAGCTGATTGTTTGTCAGAACCAGTAATCGCCGCATCGGATTCGGATAGGAAGGTTAACGACTTTTGCCCTTGCAGCGGATCATCGGGTCTGCCCTCATTTTCGATCTTCATCTTAAAGCCTGCCATGATTGGCAACGTATCCAGGTCGGACAAGTTGTATGCTGCATCTTTCAACGACCACTGGGCGATCATCAAAATAACTCCAAGTGATAAAACCCAGATAAAAATAGGTTCGTAGCGAAAAGTCCTCTTGGCCGGAATCTGCTCCCGGATACGATCCCAAATTTCGACCGGCAGTGGATCAGGAAAGGCCTGCGATAGCTTTTGCTCACTTAATTGTTGGGAAAACAATCGATCCAGATCGTTAATGCTCGCTCGCTTCATTTCACCAAAGCCATTTTAGATCCGGTAATGGATTTCGCCTGCCGGTCCAACCATTTCCTAAGCATTGATTTTGCTTTAAAAAGTTGGCTCTTGGAGGTATTGGGTGAGATTCCCAGCCATTCCGCGATTTCCTGGTGCGTATATCCTTCCATGACATGAAGGTTAAAAACAATACGATATCCCTCCGGTAACTTCTGTAGATAAGCCAGTAATCTCCGGGTCTGATTTTCATCCGCTTCCATCATCATCTCGGAATATCCCGGGTCAAATTCTTCTTTTGTTAGACTTACCCAATTATTGCGATTCTTTCGCAGATATTGCAGACAGGCATTGATTGCCACCCTTCGCATCCAGGTATACAAGCCTCCCTTGTCTGCATCAAATTGATGCAAATCCTGGAAAATCTTTACAAAACCCTCCTGAAGCATATCTTTCGCTTCCTGATGATCCCTTGCATAACGCAAACAAATCAAATAAAGTGAATGGGAAAACAGATCATAGAGCTTCCTTTGTGCCCTCTGCTCGCCCCGGAGACAGTCTTGCCAAAGTGCCAACGATTCCTGCTTTGTCATGTACTTGAGTTACATGTCTAATAAATAACAGTCAATTTAATTTTGTTTAACATTTGTGAAAAAAAGTTAAACAAAAAATGAATTTTCAGGCAACCCCCGACGTATTTCATGCACATATAGGGTGAAATCATTTTCCAATCACTTATAAAATGCAATTACTATGAAAAGATTCCTCCTGTATAGTTTTACGCTGTTATGTTCTCTGTTTATTCTAAGATCTAATCCGGTCTTAGCCCAGTGTGTCTCCAGAGTGGAGATCTCATTTGCTGGTGATTTATCTGAAGCCGACGTATGTGCTGCCAGTAAGAAAATACAGGTAGTGCCAGGTTCCAACGCTGGCTTATATGCCTTCGCGATTACCGATCCGGATGGCGTGATCGAAGATATTCAATTGGGAAACTGGATTGACCTAGGTAGCCTTACTGCCACTCCCAAAAGAATCTATGGGATCAGCTGGTGGGGTGTGTTACATGAACCCATAGGTCAGAATATTCAGGACGCCGTATTTTCTGATTTCTGTTATGAACTTTCTTCTAACTACCTCACCCTGAATCTGACCGGGGGTAACCTGGGAGCACTAACCTCCGAAAACCCGGCACCCTGTCTATCTGATGGCTCAGCGGCATTAATTGCAGCTGCGGAAGGGGTTCAGGCAGGTAATGGGTACGACATTCTCTATGTATTAACCAAAGGTGAAGAACTGGTGATTCAGAACGTTAACGACATCCCTGAGTTTTCGGTCAGCGAACCGGGAACTTACACGATTCATACCCTGATCTATGATGCCAATACCCTGGACTTAAGCATTGTAGAACCAGGGGTAACGACCGGATTTGATGTAAATGGATTACTGGTACAGGGCGGTGGCGAAATATGTGCTCTCCTGGATGTGTCTGGGGCCAAATTTACGGTGGCCGCTCCCTCTGCCGGCACGCTGTCCGGAGGTGAAGCAATCTGTTTCTCCGGAGAGGAGACCCACCTTTCCGCAGTGATCGATGAATCACCAATAATACCCGAGGGGTATGCGAGCTTATATGTGCTGACATCAGGAGATGACCTGGTGATACAACAAGTGGCAGAGCAGCCATCATTTGCCGTATCTTCTACCGGAATCTATACGATTCATACTTTGGTCTATAATCCCGGTACCCTTGATCTGGGAATTGTAGAGCCCGGAGTGACGACCGGGGTCGATGTGAATAACTTACTGGTTCAGGGTGGAGGTTCCATCTGTGCCAGTCTGGATGTAGCTGGTGCCCGGTTCGAAGTGATAGATCCCTCTGCCGGCACATTGGTCCCGGCCCAGGATATTTCTATCTGTGCTACGGAAGAAACTGTGACACTCCAGGCGGTTGTCGATGAAGAGCCTGTGGTACCCGTTGGATACTCCCTTTTGTATGTCCTCACCTCAGGAGATGATCTGGTCATTCAAAATGTATCGGAAACTCCTGAATTTACTACTGATGGTCAAGGGAAATTCACCATTCACGCGCTGGTATATAACCCGGAAACTTTGGACCTCAGCATTGTGGAGCCGGGAGTGACGACCGGGGTGGATGTAAACAACCTCTTGGTTCAGGGTGGAGGTTCCATCTGTGCCAGCCTGGATGTTGCCGGTGCTGTCTTTCACATTCAAGCTCCGGATGCCGGAAGCCTGATTCCTGAAAATCCGCAGTCCTGTCTTGTTGATGATCAGGTGAGCCTGAGGGCGATGACCGGTACAGAACCCGTAATTCCGGAAGATTACAGTTTACTTTACGTGCTTACCCGTGGCGAGGATTTGATTATCGAGGGAGTCAATGCCGAACCACATTTCGATATCTCCGAGGGTGGTTCATATACAATTCATACTCTGGTATACGATCCGGCTACGCTTGATCTTTCTATCGTAGTGCCGGGAGAAACAACCGGATTTGATGTCAATGGCCTGCTGGTACAGGGGGGAGGCTCGATCTGTGCGAGTTTGGATGTGGCCGGTGCCAAATTTGACGTTACTGCTCCATCTGCCGGCACGCTCACCGGTGGTGAGTCAGTATCGTGCGGGACCGGTGTAATTGAGCTCATCGCAACACATGATGATATGCCGGTGGTCCCCGCCGGGTATGAAACGATTTATGTCTTAACCAGAGGAAGCGCCCTGACGATAATCGGTGTTAATGATTTACCGCAATTTTCAGTAGAAACCAGTGGACATTACACGATCCATACCCTGGTATATGATCCGGCGACACTGGATCTTGGTATTGTGGAAACCGGAGTGACTACCGGATTCGATGTCAATAGTCTGCTGGTGCAGGGAGGAGGTTCGATCTGTGCGAGTCTGGATGTGGCCGGTGCCACCTACAGCATAGGTCCGGATGCAGGCACTCTCGTAGAGGTCAGCGGCAGTTGCCTTGACGGAGGTACGGCACATTTGGCAGCTGACATCCTGGAAGATCCGATAATTCCCGAGGGGTTTGAGTCGCTATATGTGCTCACCAGTGGAGCGGATCTCATCATCGAGCAAGTTAATGAGATTCCTGAATTTGAAGTGACAGGAGAAGGCCGCTTTACGATCCACACGTTGATTTATGATCCTATGACGCTTGATCTGACCATCATTACTCCCGGTGAAACCACGGGAGTCGACGTTAACAACCTGCTGGTGCAGGGAGGTGGCAGTATTTGCGGCAGTCTGGATGTGGCCGGTGCAGTCTTTGAAGTCATTAATCCTCAGGCGGGTACGCTAGCAGCCGACAGTGATTTTGTCTGTTTTGACGGTACATCAGCCGAAATATCGGCGACCGTTCAGGGTGATCAGGTGATACCGGAAGGGTACTCCCAACTTTTTGTACTTACTTCCGGTGATGCCCTGATTATCGAACAAGTCGGTCCAAATCCTGTCTTTAATGTGACCCAAGGAGGTTTGTACACAATACACACCCTCATCTATGATCCGGCTACGCTCGATCTTTCTATCGTAGTACCGGGAGAAACGAGCGGGGTCGATGTAAACGGCCTGTTGGTTCAGGGAGGAGGCAGTGTTTGTGCCAGTCTGGATGTCACCGGCGCTCCTGTAATTGTCGGACCGTATGCCGGAACGTTGTCAGCGGATAATCCAACTGCACAGCTGAATAGTATGTCAACTATTCTTAGCGCTACCCAAGACCTTGAGCCATTTGTGCCCACGGGATATTCTCAAATCTATGTCTTAACCAGCGGAGAGGAGCTAACCATCGAAAATGTCGGTTCATTGCCTCAGTTTGATGTGTCTGCACCAGGTATTTACACCATACATACTTTGATATACGATCCCATGACGCTCGATTTGGGCATTGTCGAGATTGGGGTTACTACCGGTGTTGATGTGAATAGTCTTCTCGTGCAGGGAGGAGGTGAGATATGTGCGGCTCTGGATGTCGAAGGCGCTCGTTTCGAAGTTTCCGGCGATCAAAAAATGGCAGGAGACAACTCGATAAATTTACAGCAATTAATATTTAATGATCCTGTCCTTACGGTATGGGTCGAAAGTCAAAACGGGGGAGAAAGCCTTCTGAATATTTTCGATCAATATGGAAGATTATTGGGTCAACAAAGATTTGAAATGTTTACGGGTTCGAATCAAATTCAAGTGAATTTAAATGAAAATTCACCCGCTTCACTTTATTTTATACAAATAAATGATCAAACCCTAAAAGTGGTAAAGTCATGGTAAAATAGGTGCATTGGATGTTTTCCATTTAAGAAAAGGCCTTCCGGATGGGAGGCCTTTTCCCATTTATAACTCCGCATTTCCGGATCATTAATTATTCCATTTTCCGGAACCATAAATTACGTACCCGGCCATTACTTACACGCAATCCTTTTACCTCTCCATTCGACCAGCGTTCAACCTTAATATCGGCGAAATAGAATTGCTCTCCTTTGATTTCATTGCCGGAGACCGGAAAAAGCTCGAAGCTTCCATGTCGCTGTTGATACCCCATCAACCTACTACCATCCACCGAAATAATATATTCGGTATCCAGTTCCGGACTATAATAGGTACCTTCAAATTGAGTTAGATGGCCGGAATCTTTCAAAATTCGATACCCATCCAGCAATTGATCTCCCTGCAGAATTTTTATTTTATCTCCACCTTGTTTGAAGAATACAGAAATGCCGGCTACCGGCACAAAATAAATACTGTCACTGGCAGGTAATACTAATAACTCCGGCGTAACTCCCCTGGCGATCATGTATCGATTCCCTTCCCTTAGATAGGCATCAACCACTGCCCCCTGCACATAGTATGATCCTACGTATCTTTCAAAATTAGCCATACTACTTTCAACAACATTAGTGGGATGTTGGTAGCCCACTTCATTTGCATCTGTTTCTGTTTCTATATCAAGCAGATAATCTGCGAGTTCCCCCACTTTCGTACCCGGATTGGCCGTACTAAAATTGGAAACAGCAACAACACCGATATGATCATCCGGAAAATAATAGAGTGCACTCCGGTATCCACCGACCGAGCCACTGTGGTACCACCTGCGATGGCCATGATAATTATCGACACCAATTCCCAGGGCATAGTTCAACGTATCCCCATTATTCAGAATACCCCGGGTTGTAAGGGTCTCAATGGCATTTTTACCCCCGATAATTCCGGATTCAAGATTTCCTATCCATCTGGATAATTCAGAAATAGTGGTATACACATTTCCATTACCCATGTACGTCCAATATTTTAGGGGTTGAATAAACCCAGCTTCCCGGCTATCATAAGAGGTTGCCGTATTTTGGTGAACAGCCGTCATATCCTCCCGGAATCCGGACTGATACATTTCGAGTGGTTCAAAAATATTTTTTTTGGTCCAGTCTTTGAAATCCATTCCAGTGACTCTTTCCACTATAAAAGTAGCCAGTACAAAACCGGTATTGCAATATAAATACTCCGCACCCACCGGATAATTCAATTCTTTCTGCCGTGAAATAAAACGGAGCAAATCGTCATTGGTCATCGCATCACCTTCGCGCCATCCGGCCATGGACAAAAGATTTTGGAAATTCCTCAATCCACTGGTATGAGTGAGTAAATGACGAATAGTAATCGTCGAATCAAAGGCAGGTACTTCAGGAAGATATTTGCGAATGTCATCATCGAGGTCGATTTTACCCTCTTGCTCGAGCAGGACGAGAGAAAAAGCGGTGATCTGTTTGGAAACGGAAGCGATATTAAACAGGGTGCCGTTCGTGTTGGGAACCTGAAATTCCAGACTGGCCAATCCAAAAGATTTTTCAAAAATAAGACTGCCGTTCTTCACCACTCCAATGACACCCCCCGGTCCATCAATCTTCCAGTCCGAAAAGATTTGATCGATTTTGCCCTCCAGTTCATTCAGATTCTGCGCGTCGAGACTAGCAATCCCAATATATATAATGCAAATCAGAGATAAGGTGTAAGGCCTCATGAGCGATTTTTTAGATTCTTTCAAAGATGGGAAATATAGTTAGAAAGAATTTCCTCCCTTGAATACTCTTTCAATACTTAATGTATTTTCAATCTGTTCCAGTGGATTTTTAGACAACAAGATCATATCGGCAGTCTTTCCCACTGAAATAGAACCCAAGTGATCGTCGGCATGCATCATTACTGCCGCATTTATTGTCGCCATTTTCAAAATATCAACAGGCGACATTCCTCCCATCTCCAGCAGTTGCATTTCCTCATGCAAGCTGTACCCAGGGAAAATAAAATCATTGCCCGTATCTGTTCCCAGAACAAAATTCACTCCATGACTGGCCAATTCCATAATATCATGCACCTGAAATTCAATAACATCCCTCAGGGAAATAGTATCCAGTTTCAGATACTCTTTCATAAAGGAAATGTAATCTTCGGCGCGAAATAAATACCCGGGGTCATTCATTTTATCAATCATTTCCTGACTATAGATATTGCTTGCTTTGACCGGTTCAATCCATTCGGGATTGTTCGGGTAGAGAAAACTTTTATCCAGCATCAGGGTGGTGACCCAGTCAAAATGACCTGCATAAATTTTTGAAAGAATTGCCGTGTCCTTCCTAAAATCTATATCAACTCCAGTGAAGTGCACCAAATTACGTACACCTGCCTCCACAGCCATTTCCAGTTCGATATTATCGCTGACATGTGCAAACACTTCCAGTTGATTTGCATGCGCCTCCGTAACCACCTTATGAATGAATTCGAGCGGCATCCTTTCGACCAACGGAGGGTGGGGTCCATCCTCAATAGTAACCTTGATTCCAAGAATGGGCTGCTGCGCTACTTTGGCAACCAATGATTTAATCTCCATCGTATCGTGAAGGAAAAACACGGTCTTGCCTTCCTGCCAATTATTGCCTCCATAGGTCTTTACCGGGTGTCTTCCCTCCATGGTAAAATGTTGACTGGTATGAAAGACACGTGGTGCATAGATGGTATCCTCTTGCCCGGCCTTTCTCATCTGTTCATAATATGCATCGGTACACACGCTTCCTCCCGTTATAAAAACTCCGGTAATTCCATAGTGCATAAACCTCGGAAAATCCTCCTGGTAATTTGTGGTGTGCACATGGCAATCAAATAATCCGGGTATTAAATATTTGTTTGTTCCGTCCACAATTGTCGATGCAGTGAAATTATTTTTACCATGCTGTTGTATCAGCAGGATCTGACCAGACTTGATAAGCAGATCCTGATTATTGAGTACGGATCCATTAAGGACGTCAATGATCTGCACATTTCTGATTAAAAGATCTGCATCCAAATTTTGCTGACAACTGATCAGTGCATGGAGAGATATAAGGGAAATGATTAAATAGAAGAGATTATTTTTCATGTTACCCTTTTTCATATTTTTCATCCATAAATAATTGCATAAAGATCAGGTCAAGCCAGCGATCGAACTTGAATCCTATTTGCTTAAAGTGCGCTACTTCGATAAAACCCAATTTCCGGTGAAAGTGATAACTGGCCTGATTTGAGGCGTCTACACCGGCGATCATAATATGACAACCGGATGCTCTGGCTATCTCTATCAGATGATACATGAGTTGGCTTCCTACTCCTCTCCCCCGGTGAACCGGATCAAGATAGATGGAATGTTCTACCGAATGACGATAGGCTTCTTTTGGCCGGAAAATTCCATAGGTGGCAAATCCCAGGACGTTTCCAACATCTTCAGCCACCACCACTGGCATTTTCTCCGATTGTTTATTACGAAACCAGGCCAGTTGCATTTCCATAGTCCGGGGTTCGTAATCGTAGATAGCCGTGGAGTTTTCAATTTCGAAATTAATGATGGATAAAATGCCGGGAACATCTGACTCGGTGGCTGGTCTAATTTTCAAGGTGAGAAGGTTTTCCGGTGAATCTAAGAAATAGTGTCGACTCTAATTTCCAACATCTTCTCCTAGCTGAAGATTCATCATACGCACGGAGGGCAACGCATTTTCCAGATGTATGATCTCATTTACATCTCCAACCACCTCGTCCACAATACCGTATTCCCGGGCCTCCAGCGCATTCAGGAAGCGGTCGCGAAGAAAAAATTCTTCCACCTCCTGCCAGGTATGACCGGTTTGTTTACCCATAAGATGAAAAAGCTGGGTTTGAAGCCGTTCCTGCTCACGAGTCGCAATGCGTACATCTTCAGTATATCCTCTGGAGCCTCCTCCGGTTGGATGCATATGAATGGTCGCGTGAGGAAGGGCGTACCGCTGACCTTTGGCACCTGAGCTCAAGAGAAAAGTACCCATACTACCGGTAAATCCGATGGCGTATGTAGCAACCGGAGCGGAGACCATTTTCATGGTATCGTAGATGGCCATACCCGCATAGACATGCCCACCCGGGCTCTGGATGTATAGATTGATCGGTGCTTTGGAGTCCGCACTGTTCAGATAGAGCATTTGGGCAACAACGACATTTGCCAGCACATCCGTAACCTGGCCTCCTAAAAAAACGATCCTTTCCTTGAGTAAAAGGCTGTATATATCAAAAGCCCTTTCACCGGTGCCCGAATTGTCGATCACCATCGGAATTAAATTTCCTTGCATCACTTCCTATTTAAAAATCTGAAAAATCTTTCTTTGAAAATCTTTTTTGGACGGATCCGATAAAAGGTACGAACTGATGGACTCCAACTCCTCTCTTAATTTCTTGCGATGATAATGTTTCACCAGCACATTAACTCGGGACTGTAATTGGACTTCTTCTTTTAGTCCGGGAATAACTTCGAGAAATTTCTCCGAATGACTTTTTTGCCTTTTTAAGCGAACAAGATATCGCTCTACCCACAATGCTTTATTCCATAAAATCTTCATATTGCAAAGATTTTTCTTGTACAATCATTTTTAATTTATTCAGGCACTTATATTTCTGCACACTGGCAGAATGTTCGTTTGCATATCCATGCCTGATGGCTATTTCCGATACCGGCAACATAGAATAATAGAAAGCTCTTAAAAGGTCGAGGCACTTTCTCCCTGTTATCTCCAGAAATCTCAATAACCGGCGATCATTTACGGTTGGGTAAAAATCCACAGGTAATTCAATTTGTCGTTCACTATCTTTTAAGGAAACAGTCGCATTTCGAGCATTGAACCGCCGAATGGCTATTTTTTTTGCAATCCCGATCAGATAGGCTTTCTCTGAAAGGAGTAGTTGTTGCCTTTCATTTTCCTTTTCCAGAAGAATAATTAAGGCATCATGAAAAATATCTCTGGCATCATCCATAGAACCACCAAAACGACAGACAATTTTACTAATTATGGGAAATGCCTCCTCATAGATGTGTATCAATTTCTCATCCTCTTTCCGAAAAACCGGGTCCATGACCGATAACTTTGCTGCTGCATTCATAGACATCCTTTATCTCCTAGTGCCTTAACTTAATTAAATATCACCTCCTTTGCCCACTTTTTTTTTGATTATCGTCTGGCAGGCCGGGAAATCTCTGACGATTCAATCAATTTTTTAAGCAGGGAAACGGCCGACGTTAGTTCCTCATAATTAGAAGATGCATAACCAAGACGAGTAGCATTGACCGGTTTTCCTGATAATTGATAGGTCGACCCGTCATAAAAATAGAGATCCATCTTGTTTGCTTTTTCTGCAAGCTTTTCCAGATCGATCCCGGGCGAAAAACGGGCCCAAACAGACATGCCACCCTCCGGCACCTGAAATTCCAGATATTTCCCCAGATGGTGCTGCAATAATTGAATAAAAAAATCCCGACGTTGCTGATAAGTTTTCCGGTTTTTCCGCAGGGAACGTTGGATCACTCCAGTCTTCAATAATTCTGCCACAGCCAGTTCAAGAATAGCATCACCCTGCCGGTCAATCATTCTCCTCAGCTTTGAAAGGTAACTGATTTGTGCTACCGTACCTACCAGATACCCGATGCGAAAAACCGGTGAAATAGCTTTGGTAAACGAACCCGCATACAGTACCTGTCCATCATGTCCGGTGGCAGAAAGAGGCATTATGGGATGAAGGGAATAGTGAAAATCATAGTCATAATCATCTTCGAAGATGTAAAATCCATATCGACGTGCCAATTGTAGTAACTTGATACGGCGGTGGGCCGGCATGATGACCGTTGTAGGATATTGGTGGTGAGGGGTCACGTAGACCATTTTGACTTCATGCTGCTGGCAGATGGTTTCCAGATGGTCTACATCCAGACCTTCCCGGTCAATAGCCACCGGTATTAATTGAGCCTGATGATACTGAAAATTTATCTTCGCTGACTCCCACGATAATGCTCCCAGGGCAACTTTATCCCCTGGATTTATCAAACCTTTGATCACCAGGTAAAGTGCCTGCGTCACTCCTCTGGTAATAATTAACTGTCTGGCATCAATATGGATACCGCGGGTTTTGGCGAGATAATCCACCAATGCTTCGCGCAAGGTAACTTGTCCTTTGGTATCACCATAGGTATATTTTGGATATCTCCACCCCTTCATCAAAGCATTCCGGTAAGCACGCATCAAATCCTCCACCGGCGCCAACCGGGGGTCAGGCAGTCCGTCATCCAAATGTAAAGACTGGATGACCGGCGAAAATTCCCGGTCTATTATTTCCGGAATTTGCAATTCCGCAACCAAATTAGTAGAATGAATTCCCTGGTCAAATGATTGAAACCCGGACAATAATTCCCGGGCAATGAATGTCCCGCGTCCCGGTACCGTCTCCAACCAACCCTGGGCAACCAGTTCGTCAAGCGCCGATACCACGGTCTTTCGGTGGATTTTAAGTTTTTGCGACAATTTGCGGGATCCGGGAAGCTGCAGACCCGGCCTCAAAATGCCATTGCGAACCAACTGAATGATTTGATCGGTTAATTGCCGGAAAATGGGGGTTTCCGCATTCCGATCGATTGATATAAGGTCTGCCAGCACCGGACTACCAGGTTTTAAAATAGTGGACTATTCCAATCGTCCGGAAAGATGTTACTTTTATTTGGAAATTGCAAACCATGTATAAAAAGACGAATAGAACCACGCCCAGTCGATATGCAAATCAGCGTACCCATTATGACAAAGATGTCATTCATGCCATACTGGATGAAGCACTATTTTGCACCATTAGCTATTCGCATGAAAATCAACCATTTAGCATTCCCCAGTCTTTTGTTCGGATCGATGGATCCATATATTTACATGGCTCAGTAGGTTCTCATTTGATACGGACGATCTCCGATGGTCGGCCGGTCTGTATTTCGGTCATGCTGGCCGATGATATTGTAGTAGCGAAAACTGCTTTTCACCATTCCATCAATTACCGATCTGTGGTTATTTTCTCGAAGGGTGAGGTTGTACAGGATGAAGATCTGAAATACAGTGCATTTAAAGCGTTGACGGAAAAGATGGTGCCCGGAAGCTGGGATTATCTGAAGCCGATGACGCCACAAGAAATGGCCAAGACCACGGCGGTAGGCTTCACACTGCAAGAAGTTTCCGCAAAAATCCGACAGGGATCTCCCGGCCATGAGGCGTCTGAAATGGACCTTCCGATATGGACCGGACTGATTCCGATAAAGCCCGCGCGTCAAAAACCTATTCCAGACGCTCACGGGGCAAAGGTCCCCTTACCCCGGCACCTGCAGTATTGATGCAGCGTGTGGATTATCAGTCTTTTTAATGCGGGTATTTTCCTAATTTAATGGCTTCAGTTGACTGGCCGCAGAAAACTGACTATTCTTTGCCATTAAACTACCGCTCTCAATGTATATCGTTAACTCTTATCCTTTGGCAGTAGCACTCTGTGTTGTCACCATGCTCTGCTGGGGTTCATGGGCAAATACGCAAAAACTGGCCTCTAAGAACTGGAGCTTTCCGCTCTTCTACTGGGATTACACGCTGGGATTGATTATTCTGTCACTGATTTTTGGTTTGAGCCTGGGCAGCACAGGTGCATCAGGTCAGTCATTTATCTCCAATCTCCAGGCCGCATCCGGGGCTTCCCTGGGATCGGCTTTTATCGGCGGAATCGTCTTTAACATTGCCAATCTTCTCATTGTGGCGGCGATTGACATTGCGGGAATGGCGATTGCTTTTCCTATCGGAATTGGCCTTGCACTCGTCATTGGGGTTATCGTCAATTATCTGGCTACTCCTGTCGGCAATCCTACATTGTTGTTTACCGGAGTAGGTCTGGTATCGCTGGCAATTATACTTGATGCACTGGCTTACCGTAAAATCTCATCACGCACTGCATCTATCAGGGGAATTACCATATCGATCGCCGGTGGCATTTTGATGGGATTTTTCTTTCGCTTTGTAGCAGCTTCCATGTCGGCTGATTTTGAAAATCCCGAAACAGGACTATTGACACCTTACACGGCTGTCTTTATTTTTTCCTTGGGAGTCTTCTTTTCCAGCTTCCTTTTCAATAGTTATTTTATGTACCGACCGATCAATGGCGAAAAAAGTACGTACCGTGATTATTTTAAATTGGGGACTCCCCGTTTGCACTTAATTGGTATACTTGGAGGTATCATCTGGTGTGTAGGGATGAGTTTTTCTTTAATTGCCTCAGAGAAGGCCGGGTATGCCATTTCCTACGGCTTGGGTCAGGGAGCCACGATGATTGCAGCCATCTGGGGCGTTTTTGTCTGGAGAGAGTTTAAGAGTGCACCTCCAGGTACCAATCTACTGCTCACGCTGATGTTTTTAAGCTTCCTGGTTGGATTGGCATTAATCATTTTTGCGAGAATTTCTTAAAAGGAAATCAAATTTCATACAGATGAACAGAGTCATTGTGATCGGTAGTAGTAATACGGATATGGTGGTTGGGGCAGATAAAATTCCCTCTCCCGGAGAAACGATCATGGGCAGTGACCTGGAAATAATTCCGGGTGGAAAGGGGGCAAATCAAGCAGTGGCAGCTGCGAGGGCTGGAGCTGATGTGGTATTTGTCTCCAAAACCGGTACGGACGATTTCGGCCGTCAGGCCATTGAAGGGTACAAGAGGGAAAACATCGATACTTCACATATCTTCACCTCCCCTGAAAGTCCGTCGGGTATTGCCCTCATAATTGTCGATCAAAATTCAGGTCAAAATTCGATTGTGGTGGCGCCGGGTGCCAATAGTCAATTGGCTCCGGATGAAATCAAATCGATAGAAAAAGAAATAGAGAGAGCAGACGCTCTTTTAATCCAATTAGAAATTCCTGTCAACACGGTCGAAAAATCCCTTCAACTAGCAAATAAGCTAGGAATTAAAACCATTTTGGATCCGGCACCGGCGCAAAAATTATCTGATTCACTGCTGAACCTGGTTGATATAATAACCCCCAATGAATCAGAAACCCTGATTCTTACCGGAGTAAATCCCGATAGCAAAGAGAATATAGAAAAAGCAGCCAGGATTCTTCTTGAAAAAATCAATGACACAGTAATAATTACCCTGGGAGCGATGGGAGTCTACTACCATTCGAAAAATGGAAAGAGCTCTTATATACCCGCATCCGAGGTACAAGCCATTGATACGACCGCCGCCGGAGATGTTTTTAACGGATATCTCACTGCTCAACTTGCGGGGGGTCAGGATCTTGACACAGCCATACAGCGAGCGATAGCAGCGGCAAGCCGGTCGGTAGGCCGGAAAGGAGCTCAGACTTCGATCCCCTTTTCACATGAACTGGAATAAGATGGTTATTATCAATCAATATTATTTGGTACTCTTTCTATTGATCTGTGCATGTTCGGGAGAAACCCGGAATGGCAGTTCAGCTGATGAAAACCAGGAAATTATCATCTCCCGTTCTGCCTATAAAAACCAACTGTATGGTTTTTGGTTGGGGCAATGCATCGCCAATTGGACCGGACTGATTACCGAAATGGATAAAATCGGAGGCAACGGTAAAGATGGAAATGGCGCCGGATTCTATACCCGGGCGAGTTGGGGTGGCCCCGATGATGTAAATATGTGGGGTTCCAAAAGTTTTTCTGATACGATTGATTTTTTCTTCGCGGACGAGGGAGAGATATGGGGTGCGGACGACGATACCGATATCGAATATATTTACCTGCATCTTCTATTAGATCATAACACAGCAATGCTCACTCCCCGGCAAATTGCAGAGGGCTGGATAAATCACATCAGGAAAGAAGAAGAAAATTATTTATGGGTATCCAATCAAACGGCATTTGATCTGATGCAAACCGGCATATTACCACCAGAAACCAGTGATCCCGCCAACAATCCAAATTATGAAATGATCGATGCTCAGCTTACCACTGAGATTTTCGGATTACTGGCTCCCGGCAGACCTGGCATTGCCTTAAAAATGGCTGAATTACCCATACGTACCACCGCGCGGGAAAATGCGCAATGGATCGCTGAGTTTTATGTGATCATGCACTCCCTTGCCTGCCTCAATCAAGATCAAGGGGTCAGAGACCGACTGTTCTGGATGGCCGATGAAGCAAGGAAGCACCTTCCGGCAACAAGTTATTCAGCAAAAATGTATGACTTTGTAAAATCTCAGTACCAGTCAGGGCTAACCTGGGAAAAAGCGCGAGATGCTCTGTATGAAAAATACCAGGTACGGCAGGAGGACGGATATGAATGGCCCAGCAAGGAACCGGTTTGTCATGGTTGTTTTGCGGCCGGAATAAATTTCGGAGCGAGTATGGTCAGCTTGTTCTATGGGGAAGGCGATTTGAAAGAAACCATTAAAATAGGCGTGCTCTGTGGCTGGGACTCAGACAATCCCACTGCTACCTGGGGTGGTCTGATCGGATTCATGCTGGGCAAAGATGGTGTCGAAAAAGCCTTTGGAAGAAAATTTTCAAGCCAGTTTAATATTCATAGGACACGCATTGGTTTTTCCGATGGGGGAATAGATAATTTCTCCAATATGGCGGAAAAAGGGCTCCGGGTAATCGATCAGGTGGTGACAGACGAAATACAGGGTAAAGTGGACAAGGAGGAGAACGTCTGGAGAATTCCGCAAGATCGCAATACTGCCAGATAGCATAATTTTTTCTCTGAAAAGCTTTTGAAAGAAGCGCTGTATTGCTAATTCCATTTTTTAAGCCCAAGCAGCCTTTCTCCCAGTGTACTGAGCGCTGCTTTGGCATATCTTGTTTGTTCCCAATTTCTCGGATCCCCGGGAAAAGCATATCCCTGAGGTGCAATGCGTTTTTCCCAGGAATTAATCCTCCAGTTGCGCAAGGTTTCATTGTCTTCCTGAGCCGGCATCATCGATATGTATTGAGCGATACGAATTTTATCTTTTGAAAGATTAGGACGAATACCATGCGGCTGAGCACTATGAAAAATCAGGAGATCGCCAGCTTCCAGCTTGACTTTCACAATCTTATCTTCAAAACCGGCGATATCCGGTTGAAAGCGATCCCGGTTTTCCGGTTGAGACAATTTCCAGGTATCGTAGGTGCGAAATAATTCGGGAATACACTGAAAACCACCCATATTTTCATCCGTCTGGTCGGCCAGAGCCAGGACCCCCTGAACGTTCTGTGGTTTGGTTTCCGGATCATAATCCCAGTGAATAAACCCACTGAAACCGGAGGCATCTTTTTTTGGAAAATTCAGATTTGCCCGGTCAATGGTCACCCATAGCTTTTCGGTACCCCAGATATCTACAAAGGCATCGTATATACGTGGATTCTGCCGGTTGTCCCAGAGTAATTGATTATTGTAGACTTCCACCATACCGCTTCCGATCAGTTCTTTCATTTGCATTTCTGCCCGGGGCATGGTATACCACGTCGATGGATCTCCGGGATCCTTTTCTTCAAACTCCCAAAGAAAAGCTGCCGTCCTGGCTGCCTGATCCCGGGAGATGGCCTGTTTAACGACCACATATCC
>JAGQWZ010000437.1 GCA_020436835.1 Saprospiraceae bacterium
CATCTTGGTTATTAAACATAGAATACAGTCCATTACCACTATCATTAATGTTGTTCTGTTGCCAGTTAGGATGTGTAGTTTGATTTAAACTTTGAAATTGATTCTGATTGTTAGACGGACCGACACTGTTTAACAGGATGGCAAAAACGAAATAGTTAATAAAGAGAGAAACCTTAATACGGGAAGTAGACATGGCAGAAAGTTCGAAAGAGAAAAAATCGCATATCAAGATAGAAAGATCAGATTAAATAATGGTGTATTTAAGTTCAAGCTGTAAATTTTAGGTCACTGACACTTCTTTTACTATTTTAGGAAATGCATCAAAGGTTTCCCACTCCGGATGATATTTTCGGAGAGCTATTTGTGGATGTCCAACTGACCCGGATATTTAAAGATTCAAAAACATTTGCCGATTGCCTGCCCAGGAAGAGAGCTGAAGAGATCCTTCGGGCGTATTCGATCGCCAAATCGAAACCCACCTTTTCCCTTTTTGAATTCGTTATGAAATACTTTACAGTGCCGGGTGAAAGGGAGTCTGATTTTACTACTGAGCAAAATATAGATATAAAGGACCATATTGCCAGATTATGGCCGGTCTTGAGCAGATCCGGAAGTGAGATATCGGATGAAAGAAAGAGCTCACTGATACCTCTTCCTTTTCCTTACATAGTGCCCGGAGGGCGTTTTCGGGAGATCTACTATTGGGATTCCTACTTCACTCAATTGGGATTGGCAGCAGATGGACAATGGGCAATGATTGAAAGTATGGTGAAAAACTTTGCCTATCTCATAGACATGATCGGACATGTACCAAATGGCAACCGGACTTATTTTGTGAGCCGCTCTCAGCCTCCTTTCTTTGCTGCTATGGTGGAACTCCTGGCATCCCATTTCGGGGACGAGGTTTATCAGGAGTTTCTTGGTGCCCTGGAGAAGGAATATGCGTTTTGGATGGATGGACAGCAATTAACTGAACTCAAACAGCCAGATTACCGGAGATTGGTGAGACTGGCCTCCGGAAAATTTCTTAACCGATACTATGATGATCATCCCAAGCCAAGGCAAGAGAGTTTTACCGAAGATGTACATCTGGCGGGTCAGTCATCCCGAAATGCAGAAGATATCTACTTAAATTTAAGAGCAGCATGTGAGTCGGGTTGGGATTTCAGTTCTCGTTGGTGTGATATAGCTGGTGATCTCACAACCATCCGGACCACGCATTTTATTCCTGTAGATCTGAACTGCTGTCTGTTAAAATTGGAAGCGGTTTTACGGAGAGTATATGAATTGAGCGGTAGGACAAACGAAGCAACAAGAATGAAAGCCGCTTATTCAACCCGAATCGGTTTGCTTACAGCGTACTGCTGGGATGCAGAACAGGGCTACTTCTTTGACTACGATTTTGTAAAAGGGAAGCGGTCAGAATCAATACATGCTGCCGGTCTGTTTCCTCTTTTTCTGCAAATAGTGACGCACCAGGTTGCAGATAAGGTGGTAAATTTTGTTAAAAAACATCTTTGGGCACCTGGTGGAATAGCCACCACAAGTGTCCGCACCGGTCAGCAATGGGATGCTCCAAATGGTTGGGCTCCACTTCAGTGGATAGCTTATCGTGCCCTGACCAACTATGGATTCAATAACGATGCAGATAGTTTAGCAAATCGTTGGATGGACTTGAATAATCGCGTATTTTTAGAGACCGGAAGATTGATGGAAAAGTATAATGTATTGGACGTCAATGTATTAGCAGGAGGTGGAGAGTATCCGGTACAAGATGGTTTTGGGTGGACAAATGGTGTCTATCTGGCCATGTTGAAAGACCAGGACGAGCCTGAACGGTAATTTTCGGTGATGCACATCACTAATCTGATATCATCGCAGAAACTAAATGCCGGGTTAATCCGTTATGAAGGGGAGGATCGGACATTTGGTAGAAATGGTCTGATTCTTGTAATTTTAGGGCAGAACTTATATTATGAAAAATTTGATATTCACTTTCGTATTATTATTCACCGTTTCCTTTGCTTTTGGCCAGTCGTCGGCGGACAATTACAAATCTGACAAAGATGGTTGGTTAGTTAACCTGGATGAAGCCTATTCGCTTTCCAAGAAAACCGGAAAGCCAATCATGGCTAATTTTACGGGAAGTGATTGGTGTGGATGGTGCAAGAGGCTCGATGCGGCTGTATTCTCACAAGACGAGTTTAAGAGTTGGGCCAATGATAATGTAGTCCTGCTCGAACTTGATTTTCCTCGCCGTACCAAACTGCCGACGGAAATTCAACAACAAAATGCCGGGTTGCAACGTGCCTTTCGGGTGCAGGGATTTCCTACCATCTGGGTTTTTGATCTGGACAAGGATGCTGCCTCCGGTAAGTATAAGATAAGTGCCATCGGTAAAACCGGTTATACTCCGACCGTTCAACAGTTTACCACCGGGGTTGATCAGATGTTAACCAGAGCAAAACAGGCAGGTAGCTAGTAAACAGGCTCGCTTACCGGATTCTGGACAAAATTTTTCCGTTTCCCAACTTACTTTTCGGTAAATTTTTCGGTACTCAATCCATTGAGGTCCCAAACGATTCGTCCTGCACGGATGGTTAGTTCTGCTTCCAATTTACGCGTGCCATCGACCGTCAACCGTCGTACATCGGTGAAGCCAAAGTTCCCTTCCCTCAGATTTAGTACGGATACATCCGCCTCTGCACCAATGTCCAGATTTCCGAGATCAGGCCTACTGATAACCTGGGCCGGATTCCAGGTGGTGCGTAAAACAACATCGTTAACGGAAAGGCCTAAGGCTAAAAATTTAGACATGACATTACAGAGATCCTTCATGCCTGCATTCATGCTTTGTATGTGTAGATCAGTGCTGATCACATTCGCAATAAATCCTTGTTTTACCGCAGGTACTGCCTGTACCCATGAAAAAGCTCCGCCCCCGTGGCCCACGTCGAAAATAATGCCGCGTTCCTGAGCTTTCAACACGAAAGGCTTGACTTTACCATTTTCATCAACGACGGTTTCACGAACTCTTGGACCATTGCTGTAGGTATGGGTGAACATATCGCCTGGCCGCAGGTGATCGAAAAAGAGGGACTCAATAGAGTTGGGTGGTTCATGTTCACCAAAATCCACCATGACGGGAACGTCTGCCAGCTTCCCGGCTTCAACCGCCTTATCTACTTGCGTGAAATCACCCCAATAATGCGCTGACTTTATCCCAACTAAGATTTCGGGATATAGACGTTTGATCATATGAGCGGTCATAACCGGGTTCATGTCGGCCACATTTTGTTCTTCAAAACGACCCAACATGCCTACTCCAACAATATTTAACAGCGCTAAAACCCGGGTTTTTGACTGATCAATCGTCTGTTCTTTAAATTGCCGGAAATTTTTCCATCCAGATGAACCGGCATCAACAACAGTAGTGACACCTGAGCGGAAAGTGAATCCATCCGGGGGCACACTCGTAGGACCGTCGGCAATATATGAACCCGGGGTATGTCCATTAAATACGTGGACATGCATGTCGATTAATCCCGGAGTGACGTAATAACCCGAAACATCGATCACTTTTCTTGCCATATCAGCAGCGATGTCTTTTTGTACTGCCGCAATTTTATTGTCCGTAATGGCTACATCCAGAATCTCATCACGATTATTCTTGGGATCGATGACATGACCACCTTTGAGCAGTAAATCATACGTTTGAGAAAATGAAGTATACGTACAACAGCAAAAGATAAAAACGAAAATTAATACGGATCTGTACATAGAATTTTATTTACAGCGATTAGCAACAAATCGCCTGAATGTTGATGTAAAGAGGTCACGCAAATCTCATCGGTAAATTGAGAGATTCAAACCAAAACTTTAAAAGGTTGTGAACATATTTAAGAATTCAATTTATGAAATTCTTAGGTAGCCAGGGGAGGGCCGCCAGGAATAAAAATGGGTTTTTTCTCATTTTCATATTCAGTACGGGTCGCCGTAAATTTTGCTGTCAAATATTCACCAAGGAGTATTGATCCATTTAATTTACTGTCGGTCGCCTTTCCGGTAAAGAGGAAGGCAACTCCATCACCAGGTTTCCTAAAGTTACTTTTCATTTTCAGATCATCTCCATCCAGCATTCCGATGATATCCACCAGGCCATAGTCGGTGGCGTGCTTTCCTGTGATCCAATTGCCATCCTGGTTCAGGAAAAGACTGTGATGACTTTTCGAAGTGAAATATTCTATTTCCAGATTCCAGTGACCGCTGAGTGTAGCGGTGGCCGGATTTAATTTTTTTGATTTCAATTTCTTTTCTGAAAGGATCTTGTGCAATCTTTCCGCCACCACCTCTGCATTACCAGGTTGCATCTGATTGGGAGTGATATTTATTGAAGTCATGTCATCTCTTGACCTGCTTCCAATCGCTATCCGTGGTTTATTTCTAGCCACCTCTTCCGCGACGTCTTCCCCGCTGAATCCAAATTTATCTGCATTCCATTTTACATGAAGCACGGGCGCATGGTTCGAAAGTCCTCTGGGTTGGGTGATTTCCGAAGTAACACCATCGATTGCGGTCAGCTTTTTGTCAATAAGATCCAACCAGGATAGCCACCTATTCCATTCTGCCTGGTGATCGCGCTTGGTCCAGGCTTCGACAGCGGCTAACATGCCCAACATTTCTTCTTTCCCGACTTTATTGTCCCTGCCGGGTCCATGGTGGGGAGCGCTGGCTTGCCATGCAGCCATTAAAATATCCTTATCTCCAAAAAGTAAACCGGCACACTGAGGTCCGCATATCGCTTTGCCACCACTGTAGGCCACGATGGTAGCACCACGGGCCAGATGGACCGGGGGTATGGTCAGATCTTCTGCCGCCGCATCGGCGAGAATGGGGATTCCTTTAGGTTTTGCAATTTCGGCGATAGCTTCGAGTGACAGCGGTTCTCCTTCTTCATTGGAAGGTCCGGTGACAATATATATCATGGCGGTCCGATCATTGATTGCCGAAGCCAGTTCTTCCGGTGTCTCGACCGTAACTACGGTAATTCCGATATTTCGGATGGCATGATCGTATACATTTCTGGACCTGCGTGGAATAATGACTTCCGTTTTCTCGAAGCCGGCCAGGTTAGGTATCAGGATCAATTTTTCCGGATTGCCACCCGTTACACAGGCAGCAGTAACGTGTTTCAGGCCGGCCGCACAACCAGCGGAAATCATACCCCATTCGGTTTGCGTAATTTCGGCTAATCTCTTGCCTATTCCATAGGCTAACTCATCGTACTGAACGAAATAACCGGTGGCGGCTTCCATCGCCTTGCTTACTTCCGGGCGTTCGACTGATCCACCCAGGATTGTAAAAGTACCGCGACAATTTATAATCGTTTCAACCCCGATAGTGTCATATATATTCTCTCCAGCTTCCACTGCTTCATTTAGGCTTCCCTCTTTTCCCTGCAATTTTCTGGACAGTGTATCATGGGGAAGGGCACTTACCAGAGGTATGGCACTAAGGTGTCTTAGGATTTCTCTTCGATTCATTTTCTTGTTTTTAACTTGTTGGATGTCAAATGTTTGAATGCTTTGAATTTACAAATAAATTCTTGCCTGAGCCTAAATTTCAGATTCCAAATCTCAAATTCCAACTTTCAGACTTAAATTCTAAATTTTAAGCACCAAATTCAAGCTTCAAGCTACAAGCTTCAAGCTCCAAGCTAAAGCCCTCTGCTCCATGCTCCTGGCTCTATGCCCTAAAGCACCAAAACCCTGACGTCGACTTAAGATTAAAATAGGTCGTCTGCAAGTCGGCGAATATGAGATTCGCCTCTCTCCAGGGTCACCATCACCAATTGTTGAGCAGCTAATGAACCAACTTCGGGAGGAACCCCTAAACAATCTTGGAAGTTGGAATCTCAAACTACAAGCTCCAAGCTAAAGCCCGCTGCTCTATGCTCCTGGCTCTATGCCCTAAAGCACCAAAACCCTGACGTCGACTTAAGTTTAAATAGGTCGTCTGCAAGTCGGCGAATATAGATTCGCATCTCTCCAGGGTCACCATCACCAATTGTTGAGCAGCTAATGAACCAACTTCGGGAGGAACCCCTAAACAATCTTGGAAGTTGGAATCTCAAGCTACAAG
>JAGQWZ010000438.1 GCA_020436835.1 Saprospiraceae bacterium
AGGTATCACTTCAGGAATGATGGCACGGGATTCAAGCAACTGGATTTGGGTAGCCTCCTGGGTGGGCTTAAGCAAGTTCAACATCGATCGACAAGAAATTATTAACTATTTTCCTGACAGTAAAAATCCGAAAAGTATTCCTGGCATTTCTGTACCATTTGTATTTATCGATCACAGTAGTACAGTGTGGGTTTCTGTTTGGTCAAGAGGACTATACCAGTATCAACCGAGGACCGATGATTTCGCATACCTTCAACTTCCTGTTCCAAATGAAAAGGGCTACAATACCAGAGCGATTCATCAAGATTCGCATGAAGATATTCTTCTTGCGACAGACTCCCACTTGTACTTAATGGATTCGAATTATGAAGTGAAGAAAGTCCATCGATATAAGGGAATTAATTCTTTCTGGTCAGACACAAAAAATGGAATATGGATTGGCTCAGAACACGGTCTATTTTTAATGACCAGCCAGGACAGTATTAAAGATCTGACTGATGAAATCGGGCTGACAGGGTTTAGGATAAAAAGTATTCTGGGAGATGATAGTGGCAACCTTTGGCTAGGTACTCAGAAAGGGCTGGTTAGATATAACATCAATGGGCACTTTCATCATATTTTCACAATCGATGATGGTTTGACGGGTAATATCTATTTACCTGCTTGCCTAAAGGCAAAAAAAGGAGAATTATATTTCGGCTTATCCGACGGAGGAGTACTTAGATTTCATCCGGACAGCATCAGATTAAACGACAATATTCCAAAGATTGTTCTTACTAGTTTTAAAAACCAAAAGCAGAAAATTAAATTACGAAACATCTCCAATTTAGATACTGAGAACAATGACAAAAATATTTATGAAGATCTGGAGCTCAAGTGGTTTCAAAACGATTTATCCATTTCATTTGTGGCATTAAATTTCACTTCACCGCAAAAAAATCAATACAGATATAAGTTGGAAAACTATGACTCAGATTGGAATAATACTGATCAGAATAATAATAATGCAAACTATACTAATCTGGATCCTGGTTCGTATACCTTCCACGTCATTGGTAGTAATAGCGATGGAGTTTGGAATGAAGAAGGAGTAAAAATAAACATTTCGATCCTCCCTCCCTGGTATTGGAATACCTATAGTAAGATTTCTTTATTGATATTATTTGGTGTGGCCCTATGGTTCATCCGGCGCTATGAAAAGAACCGGGAGAAATTACGTTATGCCCTGCAGCTGGAAAAAGTCAGATCGGAAGAACTGGAGGAAGTGGATAAACTTAAGACCCAGTTCTTTAGTAACATCTCCCACGAACTTAAAACTCCGATTACACTGATCACCGGTCCGGTAAAAGAACTAATCAAACAGAACCGGAAAGAGGATAAGAGGTATCTCCACATTATCCAGGGTAATGCGGAAAGATTACGATCGCTGGTCGATCAGCTTCTGGATCTGGCCAGGATCGATGCAAGAAAATTGTCGTTGCAGACCAGGGAAATTGACTTTATTTCCTTCTGCCGGAAAATATTTAATTTTTATATACCGGCAGCTGAAGAGAAAGATATCCGGTATATTTTTAGATCCAGCTTACTTACCCTGCCTCTGTTCTTCGACCCTGACAAAATGGAAAAAATAGTGAATAACCTGCTGAGCAATGCTTTCAAATTTACTCCCCGGGGAAAGGAAATTGAAATGCATATCGAATGTGACAACGCTCAGGTCCAACTCTCAGTGAAAGACTCCGGTACCGGTATTTCAGAAAACGACTTACCTAAAATCTTCGACCGTTTCTTTCAGGCGGATATCTCACACAGCCGGGCGTTTGAAGGGACTGGTATCGGACTGTCTTTAGCCAAAGAACTGACCGAATTACACCATGGCCGTATCAAAGCAGAATCAACATTAAATAGAGGAACCTGTATTGAGATAATCCTACCAATAGGAAAAGAACACTTGTCTCCCGAAGAAATCGTTGCAGATGATACAGGTGTGAGCTTGAGCACTTCGCGGGTAGGCCATTACGGAAAATCCACACTTGCCGATCTAAACCCCCTTCCTTCCAGTCATCTGCCAACCGTATTAATTGTGGAGGACAATGAGGATATGAGGGGGTACCTTAAACTTTTACTTGCCAAAAAGTATCAAATACTTGAGTCAGATAATGGTGAACTTGCTCTCCAGGTGGCAAGAGATGTCATACCGGATCTCATTGTCAGTGATGTCATGATGCCAAAAATGACTGGCTTTGATTTTTGCGAACAAATAAAAGCGGATATGCTCACCTGTCATATTCCCATCCTCTTGCTTACCGTCAAATCCG
>JAGQWZ010000439.1 GCA_020436835.1 Saprospiraceae bacterium
CATTTCCATGATGGCTATCATATGCCCACCTTGTATCTTGCCTTGAGATATCCCGATGAAATGGTGATTTATGATCCGGAGGTCTTTCAGAGGGTTCTCTTACTTATTGGTGCAAAAAATCCTGGTGATTCCACGCTTGCCCGATTTACGAAGGTAACTCCGATTTTTCAGTCACAACTACGGCAGGACATTGAACTTATGGAGCTGCTAAAGCGTAAAATCAAACTGAAGAATCCCCAATTTTATCAATCAATGTGGCTAACGTTTGAATTCTATCAATTTATAGCTAATCAAAAATCTTAATTTAATAAAGATGCTCATACGAAGCGTCTTTGTGGCATTATTTTTGGGGCTGCATCCACTGGATTAGTATTGCTATGTAAATGTGACCCGCTGTAGTTTACCCAGTAGTAAAATCTAAAATTTGAAAGCCTATGCGAGTTACGTTTACGCTCACTTCAGTTATTCTATTCACCTTAATTGTCAAGCTTCCGGTTTACAGCCAGATACCTTCTGAATGGAGACAGGTCATTGATAAAAATTCTGTAGAGGTGTACCTTCATCATTGTCACGAAAAAAATGTAAGAGCCTTTAGAGCAGTGACCACGGTTAGCATACCGATTGACAGCCTGGAAGATCTATTTGATGATGTGGAGGAATATCCCAACTGGCAACCGGGTATAAAAGAAGCCAAAGTAGTTCATCGTACTTCTGATAGCAGATATCACTTCTTCAGCCGGAATCATCAGGGCTGGCCTGCCAAAGATCGTGATCTGATGTGGGCAGTGGAAAAAAGCTGGGATGACCTGAGTGCCAGTCTGGTCTACGATCAGGTTTGTTCCACCAATACATTACCTGAAAAAGGAAACCCCGGACTTGCATCGCAGGCATTTGTAAGCTGGCGTTTACACCCCCTCAACGAAACTGAAACTAAAATCACCTACAACTTCACCATCCAGCAAGGAGGTAGGATACCAAATTGGCTTCTGGCAATGATGAGCGCAGATGAGCCCTATAAAACATTGGCAAATTTGAAAAATCTGGAGATAAAAGGTGACGGTAATTCCACGACACTCGACTAGTAGATGAAAGTTAGAGTCCACAGTGGCCCGTTAAAGGAAAATATTTTTTTAATAGTTGCAAGTTTGGTAAAAAAGAAACAGGATGTGTACAATACACATCCTGTTCTCATTTGCGATATTTCTAATTTAATCTATTCTGTTTTAATCAAATTGGCATGTCGAGTGCCACTTTCTCCGGTAATAATAATCGAATAAAAACCAGCCGGAAATGGGCTCAGGTCAAGCGATTCGGTATAATCACCTTTATCATATTGACGAACATTACTTAACACAGTCCTACCCAATTTATCCAGCACCTGGATCTTGAATTGTTCACCTTTGCCTACATTAAAACGTATGCTCGTATAGCCGGTGGTGGGATTGGGAAATACATCCAATTTCTGTTTCGCGATCTCCTGTATTTCAAACAGTCCGCTTCCGGAGTTACCTATCGCCAGCGGTGTAGAGCCTCCCACGGTTGAATCCTCCATCATGGAATCCTGCATGGTCGAATCACCGGTCGTCATCATGGTTGTATCAAACAAGCAGCTTAGTATCCACTGATACTCTTCCACTGAGTTGCCACAGTCATCTTCGAAATACCAGCTACGTCTAATAGCAAAATTGCTGGAGTCGGATGGATCGTAGGCAATTTCTTCGGTAAATTCAGGCCTGGTGCGTCGGGTACAGTTGTCTGACGCAGTAACTAAATCCGGATCATATTCAGGTGCAGTTTCGCCACATTCCAAAATAACGTCATCGGGTACATTGTGAAGTACAGGCGCTTCCTCATCATATAAGACCATGAAGAAATAGAACTCTGAGGTATTTCCTGCATCATCGGTTGCGGTATAACCACACTTCCATTTCCGGTAAAAGCCATATTTATCGCACTTGCCATTGATCAGCAATTGATCATAAGCTTCAATATCCAATTCAGCGCAACAATCAGTCACTTTGATATCGCTCAAATAAACCTGAGGACTCTCACAGTCGTAGACGGCAATTTCTTCACCAAATTCAATATCTTTTAATTTGGGGTTGACTACCTCAATAACCGGAGCAAACGTATCAACTACTTCAATGACTTGTTTTTTCTGGATTGCGTTACCGCATCCGTCTTTTGCTGTCCAGGTTCGTACCATCGTGTATTCACATTCGTTATGTTCAGTGATGCTGACTTCCAGCTTGGTGTCTACCCAGGAGCAGGCATCATCACTGTATACTTCCGGTGCTGGTAAAGCCTCTCCGCACTGTACAACCGTATCTTCCGGAACTACAAGGACGGGTGGTGTAGTATCGTGAAAGCGAATGTGTTGTCTGGCAGTGGTTGTGCCGGTAACTCCTACTGCTGTCCAGATTCTGACATACACATAGGTACCGCATTTACTGCCGGTTACACTCTGTTCACGGGTTACGGTAACTGCACCGCACAAATCTGTTGCCGTTACGGTTGGCCAGGCGGGAAGGTCATCTCCACAATCAATAAATATGTCCTGGGGTACATTGTTCAAGACTGGAATCCCGCAATTCTGTGCCTGCAAGGACACACTCAGTGCGAGAGTTAAAATCAGGGTGGAGAATTTTAAGAATAAGAATTCGGGTTTCATTTTTCTCATGGGAAAATGGTTTTGTAATTAAAGATATTAAATAATAAGTCTGATTTACTACTTCATTGTCTGTCATTCAGAGATTCAGGTTGCAAAGCAGATGCTGAAAGTTCAATGACAATAACGTGTCAAAAAAGAGAAAAGCTTTCTTTCAAGCATTTAGTACTTCAATTGAAAAAGCAGGAATTATGTTCGGTCAAGGAGAAATGAAATTCTGATCGATCAAAATAAAACAAGCTTTCGTTACAAAAATAACCACCACACTTCAAGCCAGCTTGAATTGTAGACGGTTAATCTATCAGCCTGTTTAATAGATCGACTATTCAATTTAATTAAAGTTTAACTGAGTATCAAGATTTTTACATAAATAAATTGTCAAGAAATTATGTCTTTCTAACAAACAGAATTTTCTCTAATGTGAATCAGGTTGAGTCATAAGCGATTACTCCAACAATTATAACACATAACGAGACAGTTCGCCGGACAGAGAAGAATCAAAGAAGGATTAATCTCATTCTTGTCGCCGACCATACAAAGTGATGATCACTGCCGCCGGGATATGACCATCAGGTCATCAAATTAATGAGTATTGATTATTTTCACTCATTATTCAACTTGAAGAAGCACTATGAACGTCCTACCTGACTCCTTACCTAATTTCCGCAGTTCCTTATTCATGCTTTTCCTGGCAATATCAACCTTGTATGGGCAAGGACAAGCTGAAAAGAATGACATACCTCCCTCCTACTATGGTTCCATGAAATGGCGTAATATCGGCCCTGACCGGGGTGGACGGTCTCTGACCTGCACCGGTAGTCCGGGCCGGCCTCTTGAATACTATTTTGGAGCAACCGGAGGTGGTCTCTGGAAATCAACTGACGGTGGCCAGGATTGGAAACCGGTGACTGACGGACAAATTACCAGCTCATCGGTAGGTGCTGTAGCCGTGGCTGAAACGAATCCGGATATCATCTATATTGGCATGGGAGAGGTACAATTGCGGGGTAGCATTACGCAGGGGGATGGAGTCTACAAGTCGATTGATGCAGGTAAAACCTGGCGTCATCTGGGACTGGCGGAAACGCAGGCAATCGCCCGGATTCGCGTACATCCCACAAATCCCAACCTGGTCTACGTGGCTGTGTTGGGTCATCCCTATGGAGAGAATGAGGAAAGGGGGGTTTTCCGCAGTAAGGATGGAGGAAATACCTGGGAGAAAATTCTATTTGTCAGTGATAAAGCCGGAGCTGTGGATCTCATCATCGATCGAAAACATCCTGATATTCTTTTCGCCTCCACCTGGCAGGTATACCGGAAGGCCTGGAAAATGTGGGGTGGTGGTCCCGACTGCCGATTATGGAAATCAGTGGATGGAGGGGATCATTGGATCGATTTAACCAAAAACCCGGGTATGCCGGAAGGCCCGATTGGTAAGATTGGTGTTACAGTTTCACCCGCGGATCCTGACCGGATCTGGGCAATCGTTGAAGCTAATGAAGGCGGTGTATTCAGATCCGATGATGGTGGATGGACCTGGACAAAGACGAACTCCGAAAGAAAACTCAGGCAACGGGCTTTTTACTATAGCCGGATATATGCTGATCCACTGGACCGGGAGACTGTCTACTGCCTTAATACCGGTTTTTACAAATCTACCGATGGTGGAAAGACTTTCGATATGACAATTTCTGTTCCCCATGGCGATAATCACGATCTGTGGATCGATCCGAACGACCCAATGCGCATGATCAATAGTAACGATGGTGGTGCAAATGTGACCACCAATGGAGGTGACAGCTGGACGGAACAAGACTTTTGCACCTCTCAGTTCTATCATGTGATGGCTACCAGCGATGTTCCTTACCATGTAGCCGGAGCCCAGCAAGACAACAGCACTCTGGCCATGCCCAGTGACGGTTGGGAATTCAGGCAGGCCCGGGGTCCGAATCATGGTTGGTTTTATGACATCGGAGGCGGTGAAAGCGGATGGATAACCCAACATCCAACCAATCCGGATATTTTTTACGCAGGCAGCCAGGGTGCATTGCTAACCCGCTATGATCGTAGCAATGGTCAGATAAGGGACATTCAGGTATATCCCCGTTTCTTTTCCGGAGAAGCAGCAGACGAACTACCGGAACGATGGCAGTGGACTTTTCCGATTATGTTTGCCCCTCAGGACCCACGGGTCATGTATACTTGTTCACAGCATGTATGGAGGACCATGGATGATGGCCAGAGCTGGACCCGCATCAGCCCGGATCTCACCTATGCTGATCCCGAAACATTGGGCAAAACCGGAGGTGTCATCACCATGGATATGAATGGACCTGAGATCTATGCCACGGTCTTTGCCCTTGCGCCTTCTCAACATGATATCAACACTATTTGGGCCGGGTCAGATGATGGCAAAATCCACATCACTCGCGATGGAGGCAAGACCTGGCAGGACATAACTCCGAAAGAATTACCTAAATTTTCCCGGGTAAGTATTATCGAAGAGTCGAAACACAGTCCTGGCACCTTATATGTAGCCGCAAACCGTTATCAGGTAGATGACCGTGAACCCTACGTTTTTCGCACTATTGATTATGGTAAGACCTGGAAGAAAATAGTGGATGGAATCAAAACTGGTCATTTCGCCCGCGCCGTCCGGGAAGATCATATCCGGCCAGGATTGCTATTTCTTGCCACAGAACATGGAGTCTACGTCTCTTTCAATGCCGGTGATGACTGGCAGCCCATTCAAAACAACCTTCCCGATACACCAATTAGAGACCTTGTGATCAAGGACAACGATATCGTACTTGGCTCTCATGGCCGGGGATTCTGGATCCTGGATAACATTGCTCCCCTGCGGGAGGCCAACCAACAAATGCTGAATGAAAAAGTGCATCTTTTTGATCCAGCCATGGCTATCAGAGGTATTTATGATGCAGAGATTCAATATTATCTGGCAGAAGATACTGATTCCGTAACGGTAGAAATACTTGACCCAAGCGGCCTGGTCATTGACACGTTTATTGGCACCGAGAAGGAATATAAACCGGATCCCGATCTTCCCTACTGGCTTCGAGGTGGCTCAACCAAACCGACGGTCGCCGCCGGACTAAATTCATTCACCTGGGATTTGCGCTATCCCGGTGCGTCTTCCTTCGAGGGAATGATCATCTGGAGTGCCCGACCGACCCAGGGTCCAAAAGCACCTCCGGGCACTTATAAAGTTCGCCTGTCAACAAATGGTCAATCGCTGACCAGGGATCTGGAAGTCAAGCTCGATCCCAATCTCAAGGGCGTCACTCAGGAAGATCTCGAAGAACAATTCAGGTTGGCCAGCGAGATCAAGGATAAGACCAGTCAGGCCAATACTGCCGTGATAAAAATCCGGAAGACCCGAAAAGCGCTATCAGAACAGGATAGTGTAGGCAACGCAGATATCATCAATGCGATTACGGAAATCGAAAATGTCTTATATCAGACGAAAAATAGAAGTAACCAGGATCCACTGAACTTCCCCATTCGGCTCAATAACCGTTTGGCGTCTTTAAGGCGAAGTGTGGAAACCGGAGATGCAAAGCCAACCAATGCCTCCTACCAGGTTTTTGAACAACTGAAGGCCGAACTGCAGAAGCAATTGGAGCAACTGGATGTTCAACTCAAGAAGGCAAAATCCAAACTCGAAAAGCCCTGATTTGAGATCTTAACAGGTGCATCATAATTTGAAACGAATCGAATTAATAAATAGGTAACGTAGAAGGCTTTTGCCATATCGATGTGATTTATCATTGGGTACATCTTCAGGGTTCTCAATCTGGCACCATCATTTAACGACTTATCCAATATATCCTTTATTCACGCCTGGTTTTAAAGGTTTGTCCGGTTGACCATTCACTCCAATTCAGATTCCGGTCGCGATATCGAACTCTCCAGTAATAGGTAGTGTCCGGCTGCAATAATCGATAAATTTTTTCATCGGTCAGATCATCGTCCGCTTGTTGATCTATGTCATAATACCAGTTCTCAAATTGCTTCCAACTATCGACGATCAATTTGCCGAAATCAGCATCTGTACTGATCTGCCAGTGCGACGCACCGTGACTTGCAGTTGGATTTGCACTTTGAAATGGGGATGCTTTCAACAACAGATCGCCGGGAGGAATTTCGTTTCCAGCCGGCGATAAAGGCACAGGAGCTTGAGGAGCCATCCGATTCTTCCAGACCACAATGGAATCAGTCAGTTCATTGTCCCTGCTGTGATATTGATTTCCCCGGCTAATGCGTTTTAGCGTAAACCTGGGATTTTCCTTATCAGCATCCACTTCGACGATTACAAATCCGTATTCGTCCTGGGTCACAGTGAACTCATCGTAATCCTTACCCTCAAATTCTCCCCAATTATCGATGGCACCTCCGGCAGTAGCCACATTGACCCAAAGATGTTTATGATCTTTTGACTGGCCCCGGGAATAACCGTGGGTATGACCAAAAAAATGAATGCTCGGCTTACCTGTTTTCTCCGTGAATGTTTCGAGACGCTTAACCACCTCTCCGGTGAATTCCACTTCGCCGGGTATCCATAGCTCTGATTTAAAGGGATGGTGCATCTGGGCAAATACAAAATCAATGCTGTCATTTACTTCCAGTTCTTCCAGCACCTGATCCAACCAGGATAATTGGGAAGAAAGATCGCGATACCCATCGTTAGAATCCATACCGATTATCCGGATATTACCGTAATCCTTATACCACCAATGCTCGGCATAAGCGGGAGTACCATTTTCCGGCAAATGGAAATATTGAAAAAAGTATACTGAATTCCGCTCATGATTTCCAGGTACCGGATAAACCGGAATTTGAGAGAAAAGGACTTCAGCAGGATTAAAGAAATGGTTTTTCCATTGATCGAAATTAGTTCCGTCCACTACCAGGTCACCAGGAACTATGACGAGGGCAAGTTGGTCCGGTAAGGGGACTCCATTATTTTCATTTAAATATCCTAACAGCCCATCATTGGCAATTTCCCTGAATTTACCCGGAGCATCATTATCGATCTGCATATCGCTCATTGCGGCAAATCGAAAAGAGCGGTGCTCAGATGCAAAAGGGGGTGTCCTGAATGAGAAGATGTCCGATTCTATTTTTCCGGTTCGAGTCCGGTAGAAATAGGTTGTGAAACGATCCAATGGTTCTATTTTGACGGTATGCAGACGCACTGAGTCAAAATTGACCGCTACTGAAGAACCACTTGTGATCTCTCCTAATCCAGACGTGATCCCCCATTCTACAATGCTTTCATCACCACTGTCTGTCTGCCACATAATTACTGCTGAGCGGGGTTCTACGTCCTGCAAATAGGGCTTGATCTGGATTTCCTGACTGTGAAGCGGAATCGCTAAATTCGATAGGCAATGTGAAGCAATCATGAAAATGATCAATTTTATACTACGGAATTGCGGTATCATCTGTGCTATGTTTAAAGCCCTGTAAATAAATAAACTTTTTACAATGATAATGTGAAGCGAGATTCAAATAATTGATAATTATGCGCATTCTCTTGTATTTTGTTGTCACGTTTACTATATTTGCAACAACATAATTATGAGGCAATATGAGAGATAGCAAATACTGGATCATTGTTGCATCCAAGGATCATGTGAAGAAAGGCATTGAGGGCGGCTTCGCCCAGGCGTGCCATGGCAAGGCGGGTCCTTTGAAGAGAATGCGTCCTAATGACCATGTAATATATTATTCCGGCAAAGAAGCCTTTGGCAAGCCGGAAAAATGTCAACAATTTACTGCGATCGGGAAAGTGAAAGACTCCGGGGTTTATCAGCACCAAATGAGTCCGGAATTTTGTCCTTCACGAAGAGAGATCGAATTCTTTCCCGGGAAGGATGTTTCAATCATCCCGTTAATAGGTCATTTGAATTTTATTAAAAACAAGAAATCCTGGGGATATCCTTTTCGCTTTGGATTTTTTGAGATAGATAAAACTGATTTTGATTTAATTGCATCAAAAATGCTAGCGGAAGTCCATGAAAAAATCAGTTGATTTTCATTTCGAACATCCGGAAGACAGCCCGGGATACCTTTTGTGGCAGATTACAATGTTGTGGCAACGCAAGATGAAAAAAGCCCTGGACCAACTGGACCTGACCCACACCCAATTTGTTCTTCTAGCTGCCCTGGGGTGGCTGGAGAAAAAAAGCCAGGAAGTGACACAAATCGATATTGCGAGGCATAGTAATACAGACCGGATGATGGCTTCGAAAGTGCTGAGAACACTCGAAGCAAAAGCACTGATAACACGAAGAGAACATCCGGTCGATACCCGGGCCAAATGCATAACCCTTTCGAAAAAGGGCCTGGAAACTTTAGGTAAAGCCATTAAAATAGTGGAAAATGCTGATCTTGATTTCTTTGCTCCTCTAGGTAAAAACGCCGATCTATTTACAATGGAAATGCAGCATCTTATCCGGGAAAATGCCGATGATTTTTAGGCACTCTCTTGGCGGGAAGTGATCCTCAATAAAGTCAGACAATTAACTAAGCACTGCTGGTTTTTTTTCCACATAACCACTCTAGATCGTAACCGAAATTAGGGTGAGGTCCATTGTGATCCTGATCGCTCATCGGATTTCACACGGTCTTCCTAAATAACTATTTTTGCAGCCAGCAAATATTACTTCTTCTGAAAAATTTCCAATTGATATCGACCTCACGCATTGTGGTTTTTTGGATCTCGGCATTTCTTCTACTAATGTCGTGCCGGGAAAACATCACTCCCCTCCGGGATAATTGGGAGAAAGCTATTCCCCAACAGCGGATACCAACCGGTCTCGTATCGATCAGGGCTTCCGACTGTGGAATCTGTCACCAGGAGATCTACAAAGAGTGGCAGCTGTCTACGCATGCTCATGCCTGGACTGATCTTCAATTCCAGGCAGAGCTCAGAAAAGAATCTAGTCCCTATCTATGTATCAACTGCCATATTCCCCTCGAAAATCAACAGGAATATCTGATCAAGGGTCTTATTGACGGCGATATTTACAAGCCAGTCAAAGAGAAAAATCCAAAATTTGATTCACAATTGCAGGAAGAAGGCATCAGTTGTAGTACCTGCCATGTCCGTGATGGTTATATCATCGGAGTGAACGGATATCCGAACCCACCCCACCCGGTAAAAATTGACACTGCTTTTCTCAGCGAACAAATATGTTTGACTTGTCACAATGCCAATGCTGTAGTAACGCCGGAATTGGTGTGTACCTTCGAGACCGGAGATGAATGGGAAGCAGGCCCTTTTTACGGAGTAAAGAATTGCATCTCCTGTCATATGGATACCATCAGCCGGCCCCTGATTGAGGGGACCCCCGAACGCACTTCACACCGGCACTGGTTTGCCGGATCGGGAATACCCAAAAGGAAAGGAATTGAGTCGAAAGGTCTTGAAGGTCTGCAATACAAGACGGACACCCTTGCTTCTTCTTACCACGTGGGCGACCGCATCCCTTTTGAGATCAGCCTCACGAATTCCTATGCCGGTCACCGATTGCCCACAGGTGATCCGGAAAGGTTTTATATAATTGAATTAGTCTGGGAGTCCCTGGATGACCACCAAGTCGTACAACGCGAAGAATTCAGGATTGGAGAAACCTGGGAATGGTACCCGGAAGCAAAAAAATTAACGGACAATAATCTGGAGCCCGGTGAGTCCCGGATCTTCAAAATCGATTTTATTCCCAAAGAATACGGCACCTACAATCTGACGGTTAAAGTGACAAAACACCGGATGGACGAAGAAACGGCCGCCTATAATCAACTGGGAGAAGAATATCCTCTTTCTATTTCTGTTTTTGAATGGAATCACACGATTCAGGTTGAATAAAAAAAATAGCCATACAGAATTTGAGTCAAAAAATTAATTTTAATCAAACTTATTTACTGCCAATATTTTTCGACCGGCTGCCGGGTTTTTTGAACTGACAGAGCTGGTCTGCCTTATAATGAATTTAAACGTTTTTTTTACAATCGCTTGCAGGGCTTTTAATTTAGAAATACCAATGAGAATTTAAAAGAATCAACAGCGAATTAGGGCTCGTATTTCAACATGCACCAGGTATATATATTGATTCATTATTTTATACCTCAATCCATGCATCTTCCTACGTTGAATAATTGGCATTTTAATATTATCTACTGTTTCCCGCTGAAGGTTGAATAGAACTGAAACAACTTAATTTTAGATTTTAAAAAGTATTGCTTGCTACCAACATGACGGGGGCTGCATATGGTCTACCTGTGGTACGGTGCTTATCTAAACCTATTCCTTCGAATCATTGTTTGAAATACGAAGAAGCTCTGGGATAAATTAATATGGCAAAGGAAGGTTATCTTTATCAAGGAGTCCATTGACGTTAAGATCTTAAAACGTGAGAAATAAGTGAAAGACCAAAGCCAGATAATGATTTTGGAAATCCAACCAGGCATCCAATTGCTGATCGGAATTGGAATCGTCGCTATGCTGATTTGGATTTTCTGGCCCGGACATGGACTGATCTCCCTTTTTTCCCGTACCAAAATGAACAGTCAGAGAGTACAACTGGAAGATGCTCTTAAATACCTTTTTGATTGTGAGTACAAGAAGAAAGTATGTGATATAAACAGCATCGCCGGAAATCTGCAAATCTCCGTGGATAAGGCAGGCCGTTTGATTCAGAAAATGCTTTCTCTCGAATTGGTAAGTTTAACGGATCACTATATTCAATTGACGGATGCGGGCCGCTCTTATGCGCTTAGAGTAATCCGCGTGCACCGGATTTGGGAGCGATACCTTGCCGATGAAACCGGAGTTCAGCAAACGGATTGGCATTTGCAAGCCGATCAACTGGAACACTACGTCACCAACGAAGACACGGAAAAAATTGCAGCAAAACTAGGCCATCCGGTGTTCGATCCACATGGAGATCCCATCCCCACCATTGAGGGAGAAATTCCCCATCAAAAAGGCAAGTCACTGGCCGATATGAAGGAAGGTGAAATTGGAAATATCATTCATATAGAGGATGAACCCAAAAGCATCTACGAGCAGTTAGTTGTACAGGGTCTCTATCCCGGCATGCAAGTCTATGTGACAGATGTCAGTGACCGAAGCATTACGATTGTTGCGGATGGGGAAGAATGCAATCTAACTCCTCTCTTTGCCAATCAGATCACGGTGGAACTACAGGCGAAAAATACCACCGTTCAATCAAAATATGAATTACTTTCCTCCTTAAAGGTAGGTGAAGCCGGAGAGGTCGTCGGTATTTCTCCAAATCTACGGGGTCCCCAAAGGCGTAGATTGATGGATCTTGGATTTGTACCAGGCAGCCTGGTTTCGGCAGAAATAAAAAGTGCCTCCGGAGATCCAACCGGATACCGTGTGATGGGCACCACCATCGGTATTCGCCGAAAACAAGCCGATATGATATTTATTAATAAGAAAGATGTCAAGAAACATGCTTGATCAACATAATTGTGAAAATTGTCCTTACCATAATAAGGAGAACCTGATTCGGTTGGGTCTAGCAATGGACCAGGTGGACTATGTCGTAGCCCTTGCCGGCAACCCAAATACCGGTAAAAGCACCATTTTTAATAACCTGACCGGATTACGTCAACATACGGGTAACTGGCCGGGGAAGACAGTTACAAGAGCTGAGGGTGGATTCGTGTACCATGAAAATCGGTACAAAGTAATCGATCTGCCGGGCACGTATTCCCTGCTTTCTACCAGTACGGATGAGGAGGTGGCCCGGAATTTTATCCTGTTTGGCCGGCCGGACGTCACCCTCATTGTCGCCGATGCCACCCGGCTGGAGCGGAACCTCAATCTTACCTTACAGGTACTGGAGATCACCGAACGTGCTGTTTTATGTCTTAATCTGATGGATGAGGCGAAACGAAACAACCTCGAAATCGATGTCAGAGCACTTTCGCGTGAACTTGGCATACCGGTGATTCCCACCTCTGCCCGAAAAAATGAAGGAATGCAGGAGTTGCTGGTAGCAATCGATGAAGTAGCCAGCGGAAAATATGTATGCAAACCGCATAAAATCCAGAGTCATTCAAAGAAATTGAATCATGCACTGATGACGCTGACGGAAAAATTGAAAGAACAATTTCCTAACCTTCCCAACACGAATTGGGTTGCCCTCCGCCTGCTGGAGGGAGATCACGATATTATTGAAGCGGTACGTTCCGGTGAGCTTGGATCCATCAATACCATTGCCGACTTTCCCCAGGTACAGAATTGAAGAAGATGGAAGAGAAAGCAAGTGAAAATCGAGAGGATATCCTTTCCCTGGCCAATCGAATGCGATGGGATCTGGGTGTGAATTTGCATGATACAATTATTGAATCGATATATACCGATGCTTCGCGCATCGCCCGAAAAACCGTGCATCAGGAGGGCGAACGTTCTGCGGAAAATCTGGATATCAAGATCGATAAGATCGTCACCAGTAAATGGCTGGGTTTCCCCCTGATGTTTTTGTTACTCGCAGTGGTTTTCTGGATCACCGTTGCCGGGGCAAACTATCCTTCTTCGCTCCTGGCCCAATTTCTAATCGATTATTTGCATCCGATTCTAAAGAATATAACGTCAAGTTTCCCCTGGTGGCTATCCGGAGTTCTCGTAGACGGTGCCTATCTTTCCATGGCCTGGGTTATTGCAGTGATGCTTCCTCCAATGGCCATTTTCTTTCCACTTTTTACCTTACTGGAAGACCTCGGTTATTTACCTCGTGTAGCTTTCAACATGGATAGTCTCTTCCGTAAGGCAGGAGCTCATGGTAAACAGGCGCTGACCATGAGTATGGGTTTTGGTTGTAACGCCGCAGGAATAATTGCCACCCGGGTGATTGACAGTAAGAGAGAACGATTAATCGCCATTATCACTAACAATTTTTCTCTTTGCAATGGGAGATGGCCAACTCAGATCCTGATTGCAACCATCTTTATCGGAGGACTCGTACCCGCACAATGGGCTGGTCTTATTTCTGCCGGAGCAGTGGTGGGTATTGCGGTGTTAGGCATCTTCTTTAGCCTGGTAGTATCCTGGGCTCTCAGTAAATCGATTCTCAGAGGGGAAGCTTCTTCCTTTAGCCTGGAACTACCTCCCTATCGTCCACCCCGCATTCTACAGACACTATATACATCACTGATTGACAGGACCATTTTTGTATTGTGGAGAGCGATCGTTTTTGCCATTCCGGCCGGCGTAGTGATATGGTTGGTTGGTAATGTGCAAATCGGCGGCGTCAGTCTGGCAGAGCATTTCATTGAATGGTCAGATCCGATTGCCTGGATATTTGGACTCAACGGGGTTATTTTTTTGGCCTACATCATTGCCATCCCGGCAAATGAAATTGTGATCCCCACCATTCTAATGTTGACCGTACTAAATAGTGGACTTATGGGTATGGGCAGCGGTGATGGTGTAATGTTCGAATTGGACTCAATAGCCGGTACGGAACAAATATTGCGTGCAGGTGGATGGACGGTCCTCACCGGAATAAATCTGATGCTATTCAGTCTCTTACACAATCCCTGTTCTACCACCATCTATACAATCTTTAAAGAAACTCATAGCACCAAATGGACCCTGGTTTCCACCTTCTTACCGATTGTAATGGGGCTGATTATTTGTTTCTTTACCGCCCAGATCTGGAGACTTTTTATTTCATCCTGATGGTTGCAAGAATATCACTTTTTGATGCATGAAATCAGCTTTTCCCTTTCGCACGTTTTTTGACAAAGAGCCGCTGATTCTGATGGAAGCAGCCGTAGTTGAGCGTATCAGAAGGTCAGGAATTACACCTCTGCATCCTCATCTGGTCAATGCTCCATTGATCTATGACCCAACCGGGAGAAAGCAGCTATCCGGGATCTACAACGAATATATAGACATCGCTGAATTTGCCGGCATGCCGGTTTTTCTCTGCACACCAACCTGGCGAACCGACTACGACAGGGTGCGCAATTCCAACTTTCCCCAGGAAATAAACCGGGATGCAGTGCGATTTATGAGTGCCATCCGCTCGACGCGAGGACTCTATGCCGAAAAAATAAAGATTGGTGGCTTGATTGGTTGCAAAAACGACTGCTACCTTCCTTCTGAAGGCCTGGATCCGCTAATGAGTGAGGAATACCACAAATGGCAAATTGAAGAACTGGTTACCGGCGGGGTCGATTTCCTGATTGCCGAGACCCTGCCCAATCATTTGGAAGGTCTGGGTATGGCAAAGGCGATGAGTAAATTTGAAATACCGTATTTCCTCAGTTTCGTCATCAGCCGGGACGGAAAGATTTTAGATGGAACCGATCTAATGGAGGCGATAGCGAAAATAGACCGCGAGGTGGAAGAGAGGCCGGTAGCCTACCTGATCAATTGTGCGCACCCTTCTTTCCTAAAGCCAGGTGACCAACCGGTGGAACTCTTCGCTCGCCTAAAAGGATATCTGGCAAATGCTGCGGCACTTGACCATTGCGACCTGGATGGTTCCGCCTCCCTGAAGGTAGATGACATTGAGGACTGGAGCAGGAAAATGGCTGGCCTGCATACCAATTATGGTCTAAAGATACTCGGGGGTTGCTGTGGAACGGACGCTCAGCACTTGCGCAGTATGGTCCATCTGTTGGGAAAAGAGTGAATTTGAGCCTTACCGGGAGAATGAGTGGACCGTAACATTTAAATCGATTGTCTATATTACTTCTCTGACTCACTCCGCCATCAACAACAGAATTTCAGAGCATCGCTTAGTGGGCCTTCCCGCATGACTCAGCTTGATTGGGGTGCTGCGTCCACTGAAGCGAACGGTCTACATCAGGATTTGATCTGACAAATAATTCCAATTTATGCTCCTCCTTAGAGATTACAATGCACCAGAATCCGGCCAATTTGAGATTTTACCTACCTCAAGTTAAATATGATGGAAACTCCATAGCAAATACCTCTGTTCTTTCTCAATCATAGTATATTGTGAGTCGACTGAATGAATTAGGAGTAATATGCGATTTATTGATTATTCGGCAATAATCTCGCTGGCATGGAGTAAGTATAACAGCTCCAAACAGATCAAGTCAGTGGAAGATATTAGCGCCAAAGTATCTACCAACCACGTATTTAAAGTTAATCTGCAGGGGGGGAATTTTGTAATTGCCAAACTGTCCTATTTTGGCCATTATGAACATTTTATCGAGGATCACCATATTATTAATGTCCTGGCAAACAATCTTTTGTATCCTTATGAACACTTCGTCGGACGGGCACTGACCAAAAATAATGAGGTCTTTTCTTACCGTTATAAGCGTACAGGAGTTGATATATGGGTCGTATTCTATAATCCGATACGAACCGCACAGAAATTACCTGACATACTCAACGAAAGGCAGATCAGCACCCTTGGTGGTGAATTGGCAAGGTTTCATTTAGCCTGCACCGATCTAAAAGATGTTTTACCGCCATCTTCAAAGACCATGGCGAAGGATCTCGAAGATCTACTAGATCTACTGGAGACCGAAGAAGGCCAATTTGAACATAGGCAAGTCCTCGATGAAATACGAAGACAATGTGATCTATTCTTTGAAAATAGTGAAAAGCTGAACTACCGTAGTTTTGACTCTATTCCGGTTTTCATTGACTGGAATATTGGTAATTTTTCTGTGACCGAGGATACACATCTTTATGCTCGCTGGGATTACGATTGGTTTAGAATGAGTACCCGGGTGCTTGATTTTTATTTCTTTGCGCGGGTGGTAAGGGCGGAAGGTGATCAAACAGCATTCAGCTATACCATAGATCCACTACTGGAAGATCGTTTTGCCCTTTTTCTGCGAAATTATCACCAGGAATTTCCGCTCAGCGAGAATGAAGTGCGATTCATCAAAGAGGCTTATCGTTTCTTTCTCCTCAACTATGTCGTTAAATTTGGCCGGTATTTTTATTTAGACAGATTTGCTTTAAAACTTAAAAAAGAAACTTTTGAAATCTATTTTCCCAGTCTGGATAAAGTTGATGTAGCAGAAAAATTATTAAAAGCACTTAATATTTAGGTGAATGTATCTGGATTCATTTAGAAAAATTGCCCTAAAATACCGGGCGATATTTTTCGATGCATACGGCGTCTTGAAGAATTCATCCGGCATTATTCCCGAAATTGCCCATACCTTTGATTTTCTCAAAGAAAACAATATCGATTTCTATATTCTGACCAATGATGCTTCCCGGAGCCCCAAACAATTGGCAGAGTTTTATCAGAAAAATGGCATTGCTGATATCACGATGGACAAGATCATCAGCTCGGGAATGCTGGCGAGAGAGTATTTGCGACATAAAGTAAAGGACGGCCGCGTTGCCTACATCGGCACCAAGAGCTCAGCTGTCTATCTGGAAGCCATGGATCTTGTGACTGTCCCAATTTCTGAGATTGATCTGAATCATCGTCATACCGAAGAGATACGGGTCCTGATCATGTTAGATGATGAGGGATTCGATTGGCAGAAGGACCTGAATAAAGCTGTTAACTTATTGAGGCGTACCAACGTACCGGTGATTGTAGCAAACACGGATCAGACTTATCCAGTCTCCGAAGACGAAGTAGCCATTGCCGTTGGCAGTATTGCGGAATTGTTGGAGAAAGTGGTGGGGAAAACATTTATTCATTTTGGCAAACCGGATGCCCAGATGTTTAATTTTGCTTATCAACACATCACCCGCCACAATAATTACCACAAAGAAGAAGTGCTTATGGTCGGTGATACGCTGCACACCGATATCATCGGTGGTAATAAATTTGGCATCGACACCGTCCTGGTACTAAGCGGAAACACTATTCCTGATCAAGCTGAATTCTTTATTAAAACTACCGGAATTGTTCCTGACTATATTTGTGAGTCGATCACGACCTGATAAATTATTTTCCAAATAAAATTGAAATCTATGTCAGAACCGGAATTCCGGCTCTCTTTCAAATCATATTCTCCAATATTCACTGTCGTGTATTTTGTCGGATTCCTGAGGAGAATATCACAAATTTATGTAACTTTCTAGCGATCCGGCTAGTACTCTAGGTACCTCAATCCTTCCGGCCGGTCATAAAGCACTACCCAGGATTGTAAAAAATAAAAGTTAAAGCACGATGATCAGGAGTTATCTTATCACGGCCATCCGTAATCTTTGGCGGCGTAAAGGCTATTCGGCAATTAATGTTTTCGGTCTGGCTCTGGGCATTACGGTATTCCTGCTGATCATTCAGTATGCGAGCTTTGAGCTCAGCTACGACAAGCACTATCCTGGCCATGAGCAGATCTACCGGATAGGACTGGAGCAATTTCTGAATGGTCAACCGGTACAGGCCAGCGCGGAAAATTATCCTGCACTAGGTCCGGCTTTAAAAAGAGATCTACCGGAAGTGGAAGAATTCACCCGCCTCTATAATCTTGGGGCTAAAAATAACATTGTGGTCACGCATCAGGGTGAAACGGAAGAAATAGCTTTTAAACAAAAAAGATTACTCTATGCCGGACAATCCTTTCTGCCCATGTTCTCTCATCAAATGTTATCCGGAAACCGGGATCTGGCCTTGAGTGAACCTTTTAAAATGGTCATCACGGAAAGTACGGCAAAAAAGTATTTCGGAAATAAGAATCCCGTTGGTAAGTATTTGCGGATGCAGGATGATGATTTCAACAATGAACTTTGTGAAATAACGGGAGTAGTGAAGGATGTGCCGGCTAATTCTCACCTTAAATTCGATATTCTAATTTCATACAGTACACTTTATGCACGGTACGATGGATCAGCCAGGGCACGGGCACGGTATGACGAAAGCTGGGAACGGAAAGACATGTACACTTATGTGAAATTGCGAGCGGGCACGGATCCGCTGCAATTCGCTTCCAAGTTTCCCAATATCATCCAACAATACATTCCGGATCTGGCGACAGAGAATCGTGAAGACCATTTGATCTTGCAGCCGGTTGCTGATATCCATTTATACTCCTCCTTGAATGACGAGCCCGAAATAAATGGTAATGGACGAATGGTTTACTTTTTAGGTATCATTGCCATTTTTGTCCTGGTCATTGCCTATATCAATTACATCAATTTATCTACTGCAAGATCGATAGAAAGGGCCAATGAAGTCGGAGTTCGAAAGGTACTTGGTGCCAGTCGCCCGCAACTGGTAAATCAATTCCTCTTCGAGTCCTTTATTATAAATCTCTCGGCTATCACGATCGCTTTTCTATTTTACCTGGTATTCTTTCCCCGCTTTAGCAGCTTGG
>JAGQWZ010000440.1 GCA_020436835.1 Saprospiraceae bacterium
CCCGATAAGTCACCTGGCGGGGATCTTCGAGGTTCTCTCTGGCTTCCTCACGAGATTTCTTTCCTGTTTCTGAATCTGAACCGGAATCCGTCACATCCACCTCGTCAATGATGGATTTGGTCTGCAGATCATAGATCCGCCATCCCAGATGCACGTCTACAGTCTGTTTTGCATCATACACCGTCTCTTCCTTTTCATTACCTTCTTTGTCCTTGGTTTTTCTTTTTCTGGAGGTGACATCCCGGAAATTGTTGGAGTCAAATTTTTCGATGGCGATTACTCCATCTGCACCAAATTTTTCACAGATGTGTTCGATCTCGTCCCAGGGTAATGGTGTGGCAAATGTAGAGCCGGTCTCACTTCCAGTGTATTCAAGACCAGTATTAATGACCTGGAATCTGGGTGTACGGGTTAGGGTAGCGGTTAAAACCTCGAGAGCCCGGCGCCGGCCATTCCTGTCCTGATGAATTGACTCGCCGGTGACACCTCCTTCCAGTACATCCACAAAACCGCTACTGGGCTTACTTCGATCGATCGTTGCCAGCGTGTTTATGTGATCTGGCAAATTAATAGCAGCCGGTTTGATTACCTGCAACTGGGTTGCCGGTTTGCAGGCGATGAGCAGGATGTTGAGCAATAATAGTACAAAGTAGGTGCTTTGATGCGCTTTCATTTTTGCTTTATTAAGGATTACAGGTGCAAATATAAACTTATCCTATGTTGGATTCATAGTGGCAGGTTCATTCCAAAGAAACGGCTTGATCGTATTTATAAAAAAATACTACCAGTTAATGCGGTATTCATACGTCTTCGGCTTTGAGCTCGACTTTTCCTCTTTCGCAGGCTTAAGCGTATAGGACACGGATGTACTTATTTCTTTCTTTTTGGGAAGTTTGAAATGTATGTGGATGGTTTTCTGAAATTGCACTTTCATTTTCCGGGTTTTCGGTACCTCAAATTTAAGAAGAGAGACCATCCTTTCCGCTTCTTCATCGCACCCATGACCTATTCCGGCAATCACCCTGGTTTGTATCACTTTACCCAGATAGTCGATCGTATAACGCACAGTTACCGTCCCTTCAATCCTGTTTTTCAACGCCGAGTCGGGATATTGCTGATTGTCGGCCAAAAATTTGTGCATGGCTCTGGGGCCTCCGGGATATTCCGGCTTCTTTAGAAAGTGTTTTTCTTTTACCTCACGTTTCATAAAAACGAATATTGATACTACAAAGATAAATGATTATCGTCTAGCCCAATCTTGTTCTCCAAGAGGATAGCCCTCTTTGCTAAAGTTCACACAATCAGACGTTAAGCACTGAGGGTCAAAAGAAAAATTTCGATTTTCAGACAATATTTTGAAATTATTTTGAAAGTTATATCTTTGCCAAACTTTCGGAAGAAATGCTTCTGAAATGATCAGTTTGGCCCGTTCGTCTAGGGGTTAGGACGCCAGGTTTTCATCCTGGTAACAGGGGTTCGATTCCCCTACGGGCTACCACTGAAAAAGCTCTATGTCAGGCCACCAGGTAGGTGGCCTTTTTTTTGGCTTTAAGTTCTCTGTTTGTCAATACCAATCTGCAGGAGGGCATAGAGGCTCAAAATGATCAATAGCAGCAGATCGACGCGAACTCCGCCGACTACACTACCTATAAAGTCCAACTGACTCAAGATCATCACAAAGATAGCTCCGAGCGTAACCCAGGGAATACTAACCAGAAATCTGGACCGGTCATAGAATATTCCCGTGAAGATCATCGGAGCGAGCAGTGCAGTTCCGGCAAAGCTGGACCTGGCCAGGAGTACCAACTCGTCGCTACTTAGCAAGGCAAAGATCAAAGCCAATGCGGCAAAAACCAGGATCGAGATTCGGGCTCTGTTGACCATACTCCGGTCTTCTCCCTGCAATAGAGATCTCGTTTCTCCCCCGAGGGCAAATATTTGGGAGTCTGCGGTAGAAATTGCAGCCGCAACCAACCCAATCAGGACAAATGCACCCAGAAAGCCTGGTTGGTCATGTACGAGTGTTCTCCCCAGAAACTCAGAAGTGCTGGCTTCCGGATAGTTTAATGCCCCATACATCCCTAAAAATACCGTGGGTAGGATCACCAGGATGGCAAAAGTGCCCAGTCCAATGGCCGTTCGGAATAAGGATTTTTCACTTTTCATGATGATCAAACGAGTCGATACTTGTGGTTGAGTAAATGGAATCATGCATATGGCGACCATAGAGCTGAATAGGAATTGAAAATTGAACAGTCCTTTGGGCCCCGGTACCGAAAGTAGAGCTTCATTCTGGGCTCCGATTTTTTGAAAAGTGCCGGCCAGTCCCCCCATTTCATTCAAGCAACGAATGCCAATGATCCAAATGACGATCAATAGTAGAATTCCTTGCAGGGTGTCGCTGTAGATGATGGCTTTAAGACCTCCAATTTCACTGTAGATCAACATGATCACTACGATGGCTAGTGCATAGACCCATAGGGGAGGGCCATTTTCAAAGGCCTCAACCAGGAAAATTGCCACACCGCGGATCTGAATCGCCACATAAGGGATCAGGAAGATAAATGCACCGACAAAAGCAACGATTCCAGCCAATCTGGATTCATAGCATCTCTCCATAAATCCGGACATACCCAGATACTCCTGTCCTTTTGTTTTGCGCCGGAGGTAATATCCTACTGCCAGGATCCCGAAGACCATCACCATGTCGGAGACAGCCAGAAAAATCCAGGCACCTACTCCATGCGTACGGAAAAAATCGGGCATACCCAGTAGGGTAAATGTACTGAACAGCGTGGCAGCAAAAGTGAACAGTCCGAGAAAGGAACCCAGATTTGCTCCGGCAAGGAAATAGGTCTTGCTATCCTTCTCTTTCGATTTCGTCACCAGGGTGAAAACCACAAGCAAGCCGATATAGATGGCACCTGCGAAGAAAAGTGTCTTTGTCATTTAAGGCCAGGTTTTTGAATCATTAATCACGGCCAGGATGTACCAGAGAGCCGAGAATGGTCAGTGCTAACAAAACAAAACTTACAAGCAAACCCATCCACAGGCTATAAGGCATCCCCAGAAGAAAGGGATCCGATTGATGTGCCGGAATAACCAGGGGTGTGAAGATTAGAATAACTATCAGTGCTACAGCCAGCCGGCAAAAGGTCCAAAGTCGTGACCGGTTCATATAAGTCCGTTTTTATATTTCGTTATACCTGAAGGTAATGACCTGAAGGTAAAGTTTTCTGTTAAATATATCGATTTTGAAATGCAATGTCCTACAGTCGCTCAATGGTCAGACCGCCATCGACCATAATAACCTGACCGGTGGAGTAAGGCAAATCGCCATCCAACAGCGAAGCAACTGCTTTACCCACATCTTCCGGAAATCCCCATCGCTTCTGAATGGTCAATCCCTCTTCAATCAGCTTGTCATACTTCTCTTTTACCGGACCGGTCATATCTGTGTAAGTCACTCCCGGCCGTACTTCATATACAGGAATATCATACTCTCCCAACCGGGTTGCAAATAACTTGGTCATCATGCTTAATCCGGCCTTTGAGAGACAGTATTCGCCCCGATTGATGGATGCGATCGTTGCTGAAATGGAAGAAATATTGACGATGGTAAAAAAGGTTTGCGGCTGCTTTTCTTTCTCCCGGACCATATGATTTGCGAAAGCCTGCGAGAGAAAAAACGGACCTTTCAGATTAATATCCATCACCCGGTCATAACTCTCACCGGTAGTCTCCAGCAGATCCATCCGATGCAGGGGTGCTACCCCGGCGTTATTGATCAATGCATTGACTGTTTTATGTCTGTCTATGATCTCTGTAAACATCCGGGTTCGATCTGCTTCACTGCCAATGTTTCCCTGCACATAGGTGACGTCCACATTATAAGATCCCAGCGATAGAATGACATCATTCACTCCTTCGGCAGGACGCATTCCATTTAACACCAGAGACCACCCTTTAGCAGCCAGCACCTGGGCAATACCCAAACCAATACCCCGGGTCCCCCCGGTTATAAAAGCAACTTTCTTCATAAGCTAAACTAGGGGTTTCACATCCATCCAACATCGTTTTTCCCAGCTTTCCAGTCCTAATTCTGCCAGTTGCACTCCTTTGGCTCCTTCCAGCAGATCCCATTTAAAAGGGGTATCGCATACAATGTGTTCTAAAAACATTTTCCATTGTACTTTGAAGGCATTTTCATACCCTTCTTCCGGCTTGAATTTTGTCCATTGATCGAAGAAATCTATTGGTTGTGGTATGTCTGGATTCCATACGGGTACCGGTGTCTCTTCATACGATTGAGTATAGCAATCCCGCAGGCCGGCGACGGCTGTCCCTTTTGTTCCATCCACCTGCAAAACCAACAGGTCATCCCTGCGTACCCGGACGTCCCAGGATGAGTTGAAATGCGCAATAATATCTCCCTCCAATTCAAAGGTGGCATAGGCAGAATCATCCGCAGTACAACGGTACGCTTTGCCATTTTCGTCGATCCGTTCTTTAATGTGAATGGCACCCAGACAACTGAGGGATTTCACCTTGCCAAAAATATTATCCAGTACATATCGCCAGTGACAAAGCATATCCATAATAATTCCTCCTCCTTCTTCTTTCCGGTAATTCCAGGATGGCCGGTTGGGTGGAACGGTATGCCCTTCAAATACCCAATAGCCGAATTCCCCCCGAATTGAAAGAATGTCGCCGAAAAATCCGGAATCGATCAGATCCTGCAGCTTCAACATTCCCGGCAACCACAATTTATCCTGTACGACGCCGTGTTTGATGCCTTTTCTCTTCGCAATGTGATAGAGATCAATGGCTTCCTGCAATGTGGTGCCAGTCGGTTTTTCACAGTAGATATGCTTGCCCGCCTCAATCGCTTTTTTAACAGATTCGAACCGTCTACCGGTAATTTGGGCATCAAAGTACACATCATATCCCGGCAGTGTCAAAGCCTCTTCCAGCGAGGTGGTATACTTTTTAATTTGATGTTCCTGGCATAGTGCCTTCAGTTTATCTTCATTCCGGCCCACCAGGACCGGGTCAGGCATGATGACGAGATCATCTCCGACCTTCACCCCTCCGTCATTGATGATGGAGACCATAGACCGGATCAGGTGTTGGCGGGTACCCATTCGCCCGGTCACACCGTTCATAATAATACCTACTCTTTCTATTCTTGGTTGGCTCATAATTCTAGTGATAGAGTTTTTTATATGCATCAATGATCATTTCGAGAAACCGGTGCTGATCCATTGACCAATAATGATTTGAAAAGATTTCAACTTCTATAAATCCGTGGAAACCGGCGGCCTCTACCCATTGAGAAATGGTCTTCACGGGGATGCATCCCTCCCCCATAAGTCCACGGTCGTTCAACATATCCACTGTGGGTGATTTCCAATCACAGATATGAAAGGCATCCAAATTTCCATTTTTCCCGCAACGTAATATTTCTGCCTCCAGGTCAGGATCCCACCAGAGATGGTATACATCGACCGCCACACCAACCGCTGGACTTCCAATCGCTTCGGCCATGTCATTTGCCTGCCCTAGTGTGTTGATGGCGGAGCGGGTATCGGCATACATCGGATGCAATGGCTCAATCGACAGGTTTACTCCGGCTGCCTGTGCATGATCCAGTAAAATTTCTATTCCTTCCCGGATTTGCTCCCGTGATTTTAATAGCGACTGATTGGGTTCGGCACCACAAACCAGTACCAATAGTGGGGCATTGATTTCTGCAGCTTCATCAATCAATTTACGGTTCTGATCCAGTGCCTGTCTCCTGGCCGTCTGATCCAGGGCAGGGAAAAATCCACCACGCACATAAGAGACCACTTTCAGCGGAAAATCGGCAATGATGCGGGACGCTTCTTTAGCACCATAGGGTTCAACTGCATTTTGCCAGATACTCACACCTCCAATCCCCTGATCGCTATAGGCCTGCAACGCTTCCGGCAGGGACCAGGGCTTGTTAGTAATGGTATGTATACATAGTCGACTGAGATCTCCCATTTATTGCTTTTCGATTGGCTTCCTCACACCGTTGAAATAGGTATGATACCCGGTATTATCTAAAATATACTGGAGGTATATACATAACTCACGCATGTGATAATCTCCCCACATGCTGGATTCACCCTGAGGTATCTTACTTCCCGGAGGAGTATAGTCCCAGCCGTTTGGTCGATGATAAATGGAATGAAGGGTGATACCCTGATGGCCGGATTTGGTGCTTAGGTAAGGTTCTTCCATCAAGCGGGCGGCGATTTGAAGCCCTGCTTTCCAATACTTATCTCCTGAGCCCTTCTCCCGGTAATTTAGATTCATACCTAGCCGGCAAAGCCCCTGGGCACCAATTGCCGCTGCTGAACTGTCTACCGGCTCGTAATCGTTGTAAGGATCGGCCGGACGATTAATATAATCACCCATCTGAGACAATCCGGGAGCGCCGGTGTCCCAATATGGTATTCCGTCGGCTGCACTATGGTCGAGATAGAAATCACAAGTAGCTTTCGCCGACTTAAGAAACTGTGCTTCAATCTGAGGGAGGCCCTCGCGATGGTCCAGACTTTCTGACGGCAGGCATCCCAGATATTCCAGTTGTTCTGCAAAACCCAACATAGCCCAGGCTAGTCCGCGGGTCCAGGTGGTAAAACCGGAAAAACCCTGTTGACTATTGGGGCAGCGAAAATTGCCGTCATTTGTATTGAAGACACTCTCGTGGGCGGTGCGGCCCCATAAGTCATAATGATCTCTTCCTTCACCATAATAGACAGAATAATTGGCCGTCGATAACGCATGATCTACTGCCCGGTCCAGCAGACTGATCACCTGATCATTCTCGCCGCGCAGGTCGTGACCAAGTTCGTGGCTGACCGTAAGTGCTCTGACCGACCGGATCGTGTCTACAAATAGTGAATGAGGTCCATTGAAAGAATATATGTAGCCACCTCCATTGGGAAGTGACGTCCATCTACGTGCCTGCACTGCACCGGTGACTTTCAACGCCAGTTCGTAAAAAGATTTTTCCCACTGGTTTTCCTCGATGATGCCGGCACACATGAGCCGGTGCAGGTTGCCGTATGTACTCACGTTGTTGAATCCATGATC
>JAGQWZ010000441.1 GCA_020436835.1 Saprospiraceae bacterium
TCCAAATTCCGAATCAAGATTTTGCTGCAATGAAAACAAAAATTGCATCGAGCCATCCCAGCTCTCGTCAAAATCAAAACTATCATCTCCGATATAGCCAACAACGGCATGCGTAATATTCACTGCCCCACCGAAAATCTCGATGCCATCATCTTTACCGGAAAATATCTCTATATAGTCGATAGTAGTTCCTGAACCAACACCTCCCAGCGTTAGTCCATTAATTTCGTTGTCCTGCTCCAATACCGCTCCTCCATGACGGATAGACACATATTTCAGGATACCGGAGTTGTCCGTATTATCATTTCCTCCGTATTCGCTGCGTGCATCTCCTTCCGGAATTCCTTCAATGAAGTCCGTACCTCCGTCCTCTCCAATCACGCCATTTCCCAGGATCACAATACCGCCCCACTTCTGAAAATCGAAGGGAGTCAGATCGGTGGTCGAACTCAAGTCATCCTCATCACTGGTGAAGATGATCGGTTTTTCTTTAGTACCCTCGGCAAGGATCTTTCCGCCTCTGGAAATAATCAGTGCACTACTTGCATCCCCTGTGCTGGGAGCAGATTTACACTTTATTACTGCACCGGCATCAACAATAAGGACGGCGCCATCCTCGACATAGACATAACCGTCAAGCGTGTAGTCCGTTCCTTCCATCAGCCGGAGGGTATCCCCCGACTCAATACTGGCATCTGTAATATTCTCCTGTGCCACCACATAGGCGACATGAGTGAGTATATAAGCAATGATCAAGTAAATTTTCTTCATAGTCTTTTTTTGTAAGATAGTTTTTGACTTAAAATCGGCGTGAAGGTAAGAGCGCTTTGTTAAGCCCAAATGAAAGTCGCTTTAAGTTATAATGAAATATGTCTCTTTATCTAACAGTAATTTAACTGTTATTTAACATGTGAATTTTGGCTAACTCTTTGTCTACCAACATTAAACAAAATGTAACACCATGTTCACAGTGAATTAAATCACATGGTGCAATTTTGGACAGCAACCGAGCATTTTGCATTTATGATTAGAAGAGAAGTGGAAATCGTGGTGATCTCCGATGTTCACCTGGGTACCTATGCCTGCCACAGCCAGGAACTGCTTCAATATCTGAGGAGCATACGCCCCAGGATATTGGTCTTGAACGGTGACATTATCGATGCCTGGCACTTCCGGCGCAGCTTTTTCTCCAACGAACACCTGGCGATCATCGAATACATTTTGAAATTGTCTTCGGAAGGTACCAAAGTATATTACCTATCGGGAAATCACGATGACATCGTCCGGGGATATTCACCCATTGTCGATGGGAATATTATCCTCAGAAATCACCTTGAATTTGTTATTGATCAGAAAAGATACTGGATTTTTCACGGTGACATTTTTGATACCTCCGTCAGGATTGCTCCCTGGCTGGCAAAAATGGGTTTGAAAAGTTATAAATACCTGGTACGATTCAATCGCTTGGTCGATAAAATGCGGAAATACCTCGGATTGCCTCCGATTTCTCTCGCGCAGAAAGTAAAACATAAGGTGCGGAAGGCAATTAAATATATCAGCGATTTTGAAAACATCGTAGCCAAACATGCCGAGAAAAAAGATTTTGATGTGGTGATCTGCGGTCACATTCATGTTCCTGCCATTAAAAAGATGAATGATGGAAAAGTCACTTACATGAATGCCGGTGACTGGATCGAAAATCTGACTGCCCTGGAATATCAGCACCGTCGCTGGAAAATTCATCACTACGATCCTGCAGACTATCCACCCATCAGCAAGCGATTGCAGGTCCCGCTTATTTCAATGCGAAGTGACCGGGATTTGAGATCGACTTTGAGCTGGGAATCTGCCTAATAGGCACAGCGATGAAGGAAATATTGCCTTTCTTTACCCATCGGATGGGGTAGAAAATCTTTGTATTTTACCGGAATGAAAACAAGTCCTCTAAATATAGTCGTCTGCTTTTTCTTCCTGATTGGAAGTCTACCTGCTCAGTTAATGCAGACAGACGCAACGCTCCGTGATACCATTTGGGAATTAAATCGATCCGAGATAAAGGTCGGACAAGATCTCCTGGCACTCAGCGGAGGTACCGTCCTGGTAGGCCGGGTAGGAGAAATTATTGAAGATGCTACGATTCTTATCGAAGGCAATAAGATCTCCGCAATCGGTAAGAAATCAGAGATTATCATTCCTGCCGGTGCGAGGGAAATTGACGTGACCGGAAAGTATATATTACCCGGATTGCTTGATGCCCATTTTCACGTCGGCCAGGTGAAGGACCTGCTTCCGAAATTTCTCGAGCATGGGGTGACCAGCCTGAGAGATCCGGGCGCATGGAACGAAACCTACCTGGGATGGAGACGATTGGGAATACCCATTCAACGCTTGTTCCTCACCGGGCCTCACCTGGATCAGTATCCACCGGCTTATCCCCGCAATTCGATGTTGGTGCGAGATGCCAAAGAGGCGGAAGTGGCGGTCAATCAATTTGTAGACGAGGGAGCAACGGCCATCAAAGTGTATTTTCGTTTACCCTTAGGTACGATCGAGCGAATTTGTGAAACAGCCCATGCAAGAGGGGTGCCGGTAACTGCCCATCTGGAGATCACCAAGGCTAAAGATGCAATTAATGTAGGGCTGGACGGTATTGAACATATCACCTCTTTGGGCTCCTCACTGATCGATCCGAGGGAGGCCGAAAAATATCGACAGCTTATTTTGTCAGATAACGATGCCCGTGATTATGGCCGGTACGAAGTATGGAATAGCATTGACCTGGATGATACTACATATACTCAGCCTTTATTGCGCGAGATCCGGGATCATGGCACATTCATCAGCCCCAATCTTGCCGTGTTTGAAAAACAAACGGACCGGGGCGACAGCATAGAGGTAAATGGCTTTGCCAAGATGGTCAGATTTACCGGTATGATCTCCGAAGCAGGTGGTCAGGTTGTCGTCGGTTCGCACACTTTTGTTCCTTATGCACCTCTTGGTCTCGGCTATGCGCATGAAATGGAATTGATGGTACAAGCCGGTATCAGTCCGGCGAAGGTAATCGAGGGTGCTACCTGGCTAAATGCCAAATTTTTCCAGGTAGACGAAAGACTGGGCACGCTGGAAGTGGGAAAGCTGGCCGATCTGCTCGTGTTGGATCAAAATCCCCTGGAAAATATTTCTGCTTTTCGCGACGTGGACATGGTGATGCTTAACGGCGTCTGGGTCAAGGAATGAATTGTCAATTAGGAATCAATGTCGTTAAGTTAAGAAAAGTACGTTGTTGATTCTGGACTGCGGGTGGACTGGTTCTCCCCTTCCAGGGGAGTTAGAGGGGTGCGAGTGAGCCATTTACCAAATTGTCACCGCTTAACTTAACGGCAAGGAATGAATTGTCAATTATCAATTATTATCAATTATCAATTAGGAATTTTCAATTGATAACCCAGGAGAGCGGCGAAGGTAAATTCGCCGACTTACCCACAATACATTCCAGACCTAACCTAACGGCAAGCCATGCCCCAATCACGTGTGAATTTCCTTCCATTTTAAAGGAATATTAAATAAATAATACCCCATGTTAAATCTGAATTAAGTTTCAATTAATTTCCGTTTGGCAGTCGGCAAAGCCCTTATAAAGCCTCTAATTTTGGAGATCTTTAGATCTTACTAACAGACAAAATGGTCGATAACGAAGCAAGAATATTAGTGGTGGATGATGAACCGGATATCCTGGAATTTGTAGGCTATAATTTACAGAGAGAGGGCTACCAGGTTCATCAGGCAACAAATGGAAATGAAGCCTATGAAATCGCCGAGAAATTAAATCCTCATCTGATCCTTCTTGATATTATGATGCCGGAAATGGACGGGGTGACCGCTTGTCATAAATTCAGAAATAACCGGAGCTTCGAAAATACGATCATCGCCTTTTTGACCGCCCGTCATGAGGAATACAGTGAAATTGCCGGATTATCTGCCGGAGCCGACGACTATATTCACAAACCGATTTCTCCCCGCTTATTGAATAGCCGGGTAAAAGCGCTTTTGAGAAGGCATAAAAGTCTTTACCGGGCTGAAGAGACCAGGTTACAGGTAGAAAACCTGCAGCTGGACCGGGAAAAATATGAAGTGAAAATCGATGACCGGTTACTTGATCTCGCCCGGAAAGAATTCGAAATACTTTGGCTCCTGGCTGAAAAACCGGGTAAAGTGTTTTCCCGGGAAGAGATATATCGCTATGTATGGGGTAGTGATGTGATTGTTGGTAATCGTACCATCGATGTGCACATCTCCAAGCTGAGAAATAAGCTCGGAGATCAATTTATTAAAACCATTAAAGGGATCGGCTACAAAATTGAGTAATTTGAGTGTATTGTTAGCACCGCTGATTCTCTGCGATGCATATTTCCTGATCCTGCTCTGATGTAATCATAATCTTCCCGGAGTCCGCGCCTCACCCTGTTCCCTCATTTTACTATCTTCGATTCACTCAGCATAACCGCGAATGAAGATAGGCGTTATCATATATCAGAACCTGACCTTGCTTGATCTGGTGGGTTTTACCGATGCAATGCATCGATTGAAGACCATGCATTTTTTGGATGACCTTTCAATAACCTACTGCGGATATACGGAATCATGCACAGACAACTATGGATTCAACCTAAAGGCAGACCAGATCAAGTCTGATCTGGGCGCTTTTGATCTGATTTTCGTGCCGGGAGGTTTTGGCACCCGGGACTTAATACACGACATAGATTTTATCCGCTGGATACAGACCGCCCGGCAGGTACCCCTCAAGGTCTCCGTCTGTACCGGAAGTCTGATCCTGGGAGCGGCCGGCTTTCTTGATCATAAAAAAGCGACCACCCATTTTAATGAATACGAATTATTACATCAGTACACTAGGGATGTCATCGAGGCCGATATTGTAGAACATGAGCAGATTATCACCGGAGGTGCCGTGGCAACTTCCATCATCCTCGGACTACATGTCTGCCAAAAATTAGCCGGCAAAGAGGCAGCCCGCCAAATCGCAAAAAGGATGGGGCTACCGGATATTTACCAAAATGCCAATGTACAGGTTTATTAATTTACTCTTACTGGCCCGGGTAAGCATTCCTTTCTTAAGCATTTATTTGGCCGGCAAGAAACTACCTAAAGAGCAAGGTGCTCAATTTTCCTTCTGGCAAAAAATAAAAAACGAACTCCCGGATCTTCAAAATCTGGAAGGCCCTCTGCAGCGTCGTATTTATCACTATCTGTTTGCCAATAGTCTCACCACTCAATGGTTTGCTACCCTGCTGGATTATACTCCCAGTGTGACCGAAAAGGAAACCGGTTTCTATATTGCTACCGCCACGCCTATTGCCGACTATCTGGTGGACCGGGAAAAACTGAGTACCGGACAAATCGAAGAAATGCTGAACCAGGTATCCACCCACCCCTGGCAACGTCTTGTCTCCGGACTCTTCAGCAAAAGTATGGAACACCATCCTGATCCCAGCACCGGAAGAAAGCTCATCTTCCAGACCCTAAAAGCACAGGAGCAAAGTCTGCTCCAACACCATAACCATTTGCCTTTTGAAAGCCTAAAAAAAATCACCTGGGACAAAGGCGGATATGCCCTGCTGCTCTACCGGTCAGCCTTGGGTCCCACTATGTCGAAAGCAGAGTATGAGGCCGTTTTCCAACTCGGTGGTTTAATGCAGTTACACAACGATATTTTTGATCTCTACCGGGATACGCAGGAAGGCATAGTCACCTTGCCTATGGTCGCCTCATCCATGCGACAGCTTTCGACATTCTTCCAGCAGGAAATTGATAAAACCTATCGTCTGTTTATCACTCTGCCTTACCGGCAATATCAAAAGCGAAAATTTTTTCTCCTGTTATACCTTGCCGTCCAGACCGGATTTCATGCCTTAAAGCAGTATGAAGCCGTAGAAAAAAAATATGGACATTTTGATCCTTCACAACTGACCAGATCAGAGCTGGTATGCGACATGGATGACCTAAATAAAATAAGTAAAACGGTATTTGCCACCATCAATAAAAAACATATTTAATCAATTATTTAATGCTGGATTTCGCTAGTGTTTTCAAAGATCTAAAGGTCGTCGAACTGGCCACCGCCCTGGCAGGACCGCTCACAGGTACCTATTTTAAAGAACTCGGGGCCCAGGTCTTGAAAATAGAACCGCCCCGGGGAGATGTGAGCAGAATGTGGAAAAATCCCTTCGAAAAAGATCCGGCCACCAGTATTTATTATGACTCGATAAATGGTTTAAAACCCTGTATTACGCTGGATCTGAAAAATGAAAAAGACAGGCAAAAATTGGAGCTGCATATATCCGAAAGCGATATAATTATTTCCAACTTCACCCGCAAAAAAGCCCTTGAGTTTTCGGTCTCCTATCCGGATCTGCAGAAAATTAAATCCGATATTATATTAGCCAATGTAACCGGCTATGGGCCCGAGGTTGAAAAGGCAGCTTTCGATATGATGATACAGGCCGACTCCGGTCTGCTTTCGATGACCGGTTATCCCCATGGCCTTCCGGCAAAAGTACCCCTTGCTATTGCAGACATTCTTGCATCACATCAATTAAGAGAAGGCATTTTGTGCTGCCTCCTAAAAAGACTAAAGACCGGCGAGGGATCCGAAATACAGGTGACCCTTATGGATAGCCTGGTATCTTCCTTTACGAATCAAGCCGGCAACTATCTTATGGGGAATTTTATTCCTCAACCACTAGGCACACTTCACCCAAGCATCGCACCGTATGGAGATATTTTTCTTACTGCCGATCATAAATACCTTCTTTTGGCCGTCGGTAGCGATGTTCAGTTTCAAAGATTTTGCTCCGCCATTCAATACCAGGAATGGGTGGAAGACGGAAAATTCAGGACAAATCAATCAAGAATTGAAAACAGGGAGCAACTGGGAGAGGAGATCGGAAATATACTATGTACAAAGAGTGCAAACGAGTGGATAGAAACCTTTGCCGAGTGGCAGGTTCCTGCCGCCCGAATTCGTAATTTGCAGGAAGTTCTGGATGATCCGGCTCTGCAACATCTGATTGTTAAAGAAACCGGGGATTCCCGGTTAATTAAGCGGATGAAAACGCTGGTGTATTAAGAAATCATAAAACATGAAAAAAACCACACTTCCGGACGGAGTCTATGTCGCAGCACTAACCCCTATGCATAAAGATCTGACTATAGATGCCGACTTGCTCTTTGAGCATTGCCAATATTTAATGGAAGCCGGGGCTCAGGGCCTGGCCTTGATGGGCACTACCGGAGAAGCCAATAGCTTTAGCCTGCAAGAGCGTAAATCGTTGGTCGAAAAGTTGATGGAAAGAGGCGTGGATAGCCAACGAATTCTGCTGGGAACCGGCTGCTGTGCCTTGTCAGACACCGTCGAACTCACCCGTCATGCAGTGAAAAACGGGATCAGAAGTATCCTGCTCCTGCCCCCTTTCTATTACAAACAAATCACCGAAGCCGGTTTATATGAATATTTCAAGGAGGTCGTGCATGAAGTAGGAGCGGATGACCTGGAAATCTACCTCTATCACATTCCAAAAATGACGGGACTTGACTTATCTTTTTCCCTGATTGAAAGGTTAATCAGCGACTTTCCCAACAATTTTGTCGGCATGAAAGATTCGGGTGGTGACTTTGCCCATATGAAAGAGATCCGTTCTCGTTTTAATGACTTGAGGTTATTTGCCGGTACAGAAAAATATCTACTGGACATATTGCAGATTGGGGGTGCCGGATGCATTTCTGCCACTGCCAACGTTACTGTGGGGCAGTGCATGGACGTATATAACCATTGGCAGGAAGCTTCCGCCGGTAAACGCCAGGAAGTTTTAACCAGCCAGAGAGTGGCTTTTGAAGGATTCCCGTTTATTGGCATACTCAAACCCTACCTTGCTAAACTGTCGGGAAATACACAATGGTTGAACATCAGACCACCCAATAGCCTGGTAGAGGAGTCCGACCTGATGAAAGTATGGATGAGCCTCAATAAGGAATAACCGGCGCTCTCCGGTTTCTTATATTAGCAAAAAATCAACCGATCTATGACAGAATCAGAGGCCAGGGAGCTGCTTTACTCTATGACCGAAACAGAATCTCTGCGCAAACATGCCCATACCGTGTCGGTAGTCATGAAAGCACTCGCAGAAAAATTCGGTGAGGACGAAGAGAAATTTGCCATAACCGGTCTTTTACATGATGCTGATTACGAAAAATATCCGGAGGAACATCCAAACATTATTGTAAAAACACTGAAAGAACGGGGTGAAGAAGAAATCGCCCATGCCATTGCCGGTCATTATACGATCTGGAATGTACCACGTAATTCAATGCTCGATAAAAGTATCGTGGCTGCAGATGAATTAACCGGCTTTATTGTTGCTGCCAGCCTGGTCCGTCCTACCGGTTTGGAGGGCATGAAGGCAAAATCAGTCATGAAGAAATTTAAAACCAGCACCTTCGCCGCGAAAGTAGACCGGGAAGAGGTAAGACGGGGAGCCGCTCTAATCGGAATGGAACTAAATGATCTTATCACCTTCATCATCGGTGTACTGGCCCGGAACAAGGATGCTTTGCAACTATAAATTTAATTGAAGAAATATCTTGAAGGTTGATTCCGGAATCTGGTCACGTGGATTGATATATATTATCATCCTGCTTTCCTTTTGGCATTTTTCCTTTTATTTCTCTCCCCTTTTGAATTCGGATAGTGCACTGGGTATTCTGATGGGTAAGTATCTCACCTTGCCCGGTGACTTATACTGCTGGGGACAGGATCGTGGCGGTAATTTCATGCCTCTGACGGCAAAAGTGATCTCGACACTAACTGGCTTATCTCTCGTCACCACCCTTTCGATACTTCAATATATTGTTTTAATGTTGGGCTATTTTAGCTTTGCATTTTTCCTCCGAAAGCCATACCTGAAAATAGCTTTAGCTTGCTTCTGGTTCTTACCTCCCTGGCAATTTGTAGAATTTTTGCTTTATCCCTATGGCTTGCAATACAGTATTTTAGGAATAATCTTATATACGGCATATATTGTTTTTGATAAAAACAAATCGCAAAACAGAATCTTACCCACCCTGATCCTGGCCCTTTCCAGCCTGGTTGGAATCTGGATTTCCGATTTCCTTATTGTTTCATTTATTGCTCTCCTGCTTACCGCCATCTATGTAAAACGGCACCTCATATTTGAAAAAAAATATTTAATATCAGCCTTCCTCTGGGTGCTTTTAAGCAGCTTGTTTATTATCTACGCAAAATTGCAGGCAATTCCCAGTCAGAATTATAGCAATTTTAATTTTAGTCATCCCTCTCACTTACTCCAATCCTTCGCGATCGTCTGGCAGTCTATAAAAAGGATTTACCTATTTCAGTCTGAAAGTGATGTGCAAAGTGTTTTCTGGTGGCTGTTTTTATTTTTTACGTTGTTTATACCTAAAATAATTAAGCAATCATTCTTAGATAAAAAGGAATCCTCAAACCATTTCATCACTAATTTCTTCCTGATCAATACCATTCTGACCCTATTGGCGCTTTTTACCTCAAAGTGGGTCCTGGAAAATGAAATGGGTCGCCGGTACTTTAGTACCTGGTTCATATCGACCTTTCTTTTCATCATCTTTTTATTGAATCGAAGAGATCAAACTCGAACAAGCTTAAAAAGTGGAATCTATATTTTATCGCTACTATCGGTGATAAGTTCTCTGGAAAACCTGTACTATCCACAGATAAAAAAATCGAAGTTGTATTATGTAAATCAGGTAACCAGCCTGGCGCCGGCCGGCATCATTGGCAATTACTGGAATTCATACATTTATTCATCCGCCGATCCGGCCCATCTGCTCAGCACACCACATGATCGGTCTGTCTATCGCAATATCGAATTGGTAGAAAAGACATTTGAACAACCTTCCGTTTACCTGGTCAGAGATATGTGGCTGCAGGAATTTGCCGATACTATTCGCCAATTCGGCCGGATCCTTATAAAGGAAGGAGATGGCTTTCACCTGGGTGACAGCGATTTTTGCCGCTATCGCCTTGACACTAATTACTACCACTTCTCCTATCGTCCAATGTTACCGACCCACCTCCATCTCGAAGAAAAAATCCGAAACCTGGAAATCATAGATGTGACTAAATTCCGCTTTAATGGTTACAGTTCATATGATTCGATCAGTCATTTAAAACAGGTGATACGGCTCACTGATTTTAATGATGCACAGCACACCAGCTATGCCTCGACGACGGTGGAACTTGACAAAGGGGAGTACACACTATTTCTAAACTTACGGAAATGGAGTCCGAATCCATCCAGTGATGAGAGTAGTCTGGCCTGCCGGATCTCACGGGAAGATGGATTTCAACAACTTTTTAAAATTAAGGCTGATGACATCAAGGCCAATCATTTTTCGAGAATACCCATTGATTTTTCCCGAAAGTCGGATGCCATCCCGTTGCAGATCGAATTAATTGGCGGAAAAGATCTGGTGCTATTGGATCACCTGGCTATCCAGAAACGGTAAATGTCCTTTTTTTCCTAGGACCTGATGTGACATCTATTTAATATTGGACTATGAAAAAATGGATTTTTCTCGTTTGTCAAATATCAATTGTTGTTGCATATGGCCAGAATACACCCTGCCCATGTTGCGGAGAAAATTATCGCCAGTTTGATTTTTGGGTAGGTGATTGGGAAACCACCGCCAACGGTCAGCTAGCCGGTACCAACCATATTATAATTCTGCAGGATAGTTGTCTGATTCAGGAGAACTGGAAAAGCACCCAAGGTAATTATACCGGCACTTCTTACAATTTTTATGACCCACAGGATAATCAATGGCATCAAACCTGGGTAGATAATCAGGGTCAAAGTCTGCGTCTCTCCGGTAATCTTGAGGAGGGCAAGATGATTTTGAAAAGCGGTGCGATGAAAAATCAAAATGGAGAAACCGTACATCATAAAATAACCTGGACCCCTGATGCGGACGGTACCGTAAGGCAACTTTGGGAGAGTAAAAAAGAAGGCAGCGAATCCTGGCAGGTTCTTTTTGATGGTATTTATAAAAAGAAAAAATAGTCAGAACAATTTCATCAGCACCTAGCGTGCATTGTATTCTGAAATCAATTTCTCATAGATATTCCTTTCTGATTCCGCCAGATTGTTCAGCTCAGTGGGATCACTCCTTAAATTATATAATTCCCAGGGGTCATTGTTTTGTCGGACGATTTTCCAATCTCCCTTGCGAAACATCCGGAAAGCTTCACTGGTACCGGAAATAAAATAGGGATCTCCTTCCAGGTGATCACCGCTCAAGGCCGGGACCAGCGACCGACCATCCAAAGGGCGTGGTTTCTTTTTGCCATAGGTCTCCGGATAGGATAAATTCGCTAGATCAATTATGGTAGGAAAGATATCAACGACGTGACCGATTTCATCACTGAAGGTATTTGTCTGAATCATCGGAGGATAACGGGCTATAAAATGCGTCTTCGCTCCTCCTTCATGGCCATTCTGTTTATAGAGGCGGAATGGGGTATTACCCACATTTGCCCAGGGTGGTGATAAGCATCGATAACTTTCTGCCGGTCCGGGAGGAATGTCAAAATCAACATTACTATCAAAGGGACATGAACCATTGTCGGAGAAAAACAGAAATATGGTATTTTCCATCTTTCCGGCTTCTTCCACCGCCTTTATAATACGCCCGATATTCTGGTCCATCCGGTCAATCATTGCGGCAAACACCGCCATCTCCAGATCTTTCTTGTCTTTGTCTGCCTCGGAAAGTTCTACCCAGGGGCGGTAGACCGGAAATGCTGCTCTAATCTCCGGAAAGTCATTTGCACTCGCTTTACGAAATCGATTGGTATTGCTCTCGGGAGGTGATAACCTCGTGTCCTCAGCCAAAACTCCTGTTCGTAGCATCTTTTCGTATCGCTCCTCCCTGATCTGATCCCAGCCGGCACGATATCGGCCACGGTATTTGGCAATATCTTCCGGACGGGCCTGTAGTGGATAATGAGCTGCATGATAGGGTAATAACAGAAAGAAAGGATCCTCGTCCTCAATCACCTCATTCAGCCACCGTACCGCATAGTCCGTAATAAAATCGGTTTTATACTTGGGTATTATATCTGCCTCGATATCTGTGGCGCTGATTTTCTTACCCTCAAGATAAAACGGTCTTTGAAAGGTATCGGCGGGAGGCACGAAATATTCAGTCGTCGCCCAAAAAGTGAAGGAATGATCAAAAGTTGGGGCAAAATAGCAATCCTGGGGTACCCAGGAATCAAAATGCTCCTTTCCGCTCATAATGGTAGAATAGCCTGCATCATGTAACAATGAAGCAAAAGATATTGCATTGGTGGAGTCACCTTGATAGAGCCCCGTGATCATACTCGACCGGGTAGGATTGCACTTGGCCATATTATAAAAATGTCGAAAACGAATACCTTCCTGAGCCAACCGGTCCAGGTTTGGAGTGTGAATCTCCGAGCCATAACAACCAATATCCGAGTAACCGATATCATCCCCTATAATCAGGACTATGTTCGGTCTGGTGGCCATCTCTTTACTTCCGGAGGACGTCTGGGAAGAATCGCAGGCTATGAAAAGAGCCAGAAAGAAAAACATCAAAATTGCAGATTTGTCCATCACATTTTGGGTCGAAGTGGCTAATATAATTGTTGATTAAGATACATCTTTCATTTGTCCGGTTATCTCACCAGCAAAAGTTTTGCACTTTTCTTCCGTCGGCGAATTAGTAAATATTCGGATAATACAATTCCAATATCGGAGATAAGAGCATCAGCGGCCTAAGTTTTTCAAATGCCAAAAGAGAATTAGCATTTGCAGAGAGAATCTTCTACTTACCACGAAAAATATCCAGGAATCTGAATAGACCGGTGCTCTTCCTGATCAGAAAATATGGAACCTGTTGTGCGCCATATTGACGACGGGTTCTTTCCAGGTTTTCGGCCATCCCACCCAGAAAGTCAAAAGCCGGCACCTGCAAAATCTCAGAGGCATATTCAATCGCTTTCCAGGTAAGATACACTCCCGCCCCATCCGATCTGGATTGATCATTTTCACCGGCCAGCAGAAGATAACAGGCAGTAGTATCCCAGACCAGATACACTGCCGCAACCACATTCCCCTCTTTGTCCCGGGCATACAGACTCTTCCCTTTTTCTCTCTGGTTGCATGCTGCTAACAGATTCTGCAGTAATGTACGGGAGACCGGAAGGGCAATATTTTGCCTCCTGAACGGGGCCACGGTCAATTCAAAAAGGGTTTCGAAGTCCAGATCCTCATGAACGGTATATTGTTGTGATGCTTTCCTTATTTTATTATTTCGATAATCTGCATCCATTCCCTGCCAAATCCGCTCCCGGTCTTTCAAGCCAATCAAGCGATATGAATAATAGGTGGTTTGGGAATAACCTTTCCACTTATACGCCAGCCAGTTTTCAATTTGATACGGCAAGGTTTGAGAGAACGAAGATACTTCCGGTAGCTGATCGATCATTCTAGTGAGGATACTTTGCTGTTTCCGGGCATTAAAATTCTTTAAAAAAAAAGGACCGGAAAATTTAGTAAGCGGAGGTACCGTGATTATTTCAAAAGAAAATCTCTTTTTAATGAAGTAAGTCATGAGAGCCACCACATTAGGATCTTCCTCATAGAGTATGACCTTCCAATTATCCTCTCCGCAAGTAACATCTAACCACCAATCCTGATAAAAAATGGGAATTTCCATTCCTTCGCGGCAAAGTTTACGGTATAGATTTTTATCGTGGTTTATTTTTTTCGACATATCATTAAACCATCCCTAATGGGCAACAAAATGTTTTCTAATCTCTGATCATCCTGAAGTGTGCCGGCAAAATCCCGGAGTGTTGCCGTATCCGGGTCATTTTCATCTTTCACCACCTTGCCACTCCAAAGCATATTATCCAAAAGGATATACCCTCCTGCTGAAATTTTATCAAACACCATATTAAAAAAATCGGGATAGGAAAATTTAGCCGCATCGATAAATACGAGTTGAAATTTCTCATCCAGTCCGGGAATGATCTCCAGTGCATCGCCAATGTGCAGTCTGATTTTATTTTTATTTCCGGATTTATTAATGTACTCCTCAATCATACTTCTATATTCAGGATTTACCTCAATCGTATGAAGGATGCCCCCTGTTTTGAGTCCTTCGGCAAGACAAATAGCGGAATAACCGGTAAAGGTGCCAATCTCCAAAATGCGATGAGGGCCCACCATATGACTGATCATACTGAGCATGCGACCCTGAAAATACCCCGACACCATTTGGGGCGCCAGGGTTTTAAGATGAGTTTGTCTTTCCAGTTCCAGCAGGGTCTCAGAAGGGGGCGAGGTATGCTCCTGGCAGTATTGATTTATTTTTTTCTGCAGTTTACTCATGAATTATTTCGACTCATTTTTTTCTGAATAAATGCATCGAGAAAAATCAGTAAAATTATAAGTGACCCTCCAAGATAGAAAGTCCATGACAATTGCGAAGCATCCTTTAATAGGAAAAAGGCCAGTATCATACCGTAAACCGGTTCCAGATTAAAAGCCAGGCTAATCGTAAAGGCAGACAGATTTTTAAGCGAATACAATATGAGAACATAGCCGAGGGTAGTACAACCTATGGCTAGCAATAGCAGGTAGAGCCAGTCCAGTCCACGGGGCATCAGTTGCACCGATGAAGTATCACTGAACAACAGGAATAAGCCGATCAAAACACATCCGGAAGCCAGTTCAATAAAGGTAATAAACATGGGTTGCCCCAGATGCACCATCTTTTTATTCAGTACGCCAAAAAGAGAAAGTAATGCTGAAGATGCCAGGCCCGCCCAGACGCCATTAATCAAAGAAACGTCCAGATCGGAAACAATCATAACCATACAGGGCACCACCAGAATTGCCAGGATAATTTCTCTTAGCTTCAACCGGGACCGATCGAAAACAGGCTCAAAAAAGGAGGTAAAAATGCTGCCGGTCGCCAGACACACCAGCGCCACTGACGCATTAGCCAGTTTAATTGAAGCAAAAAAGGCAATCCAGTGCAAAGCGACGATTGCCCCGATGCCGGTCCACTTCAGAAGTAAAACCTTAGGAGTTTTCTTCCATTCCGATAAAACATTCACGACCAGGATTAAACTGAAAATCGTGATCAGTAGCCGCCACCAGACTAAAACGGTGGGACTCAAGTGGATGAGATCTCCCAAAATGGCAGCGAATCCAAACAACAGCATTGCCAGATGAAGTTGTAGATATGCCCTTCTTTCAACTGTGTCTGTCATATATCAAATTCAGAGCACTTTTTCAATAATGCGATACAAGATAATTGAAAAGCCATATCCGGCGTTAAAACGGAGATTCGGAAACGGTATTTGAGCAGGAAGTCTTGCTTTCTTCCCTCGGAGCAGATCCGGAGTTTACATTTAAATTTATATTTTTGTTGCCGGTCTAAAATCAGCTCAAATGGAGGTTAACGTTGGAGAACGCGCTCCGCTCTTTAGCTTAAGAGCTCCTGATAAATCCGAAGTAAATCTGGAGGATTACCAGGGTAAAAATGTGGTCTTACTATTCTTCCCCCTCGCCTTTTCCAGTGTATGTACGAAGGAACTCTGTTTGATGCGGGATGAACTTTCGGATTACAACCATCTGAATACTGAAGTACTTGCTATTTCCGTTGACTCGATATACGCCCTGAGAAGATTTAAGGAAGAGTATGGATACAATTTTGTGCTCTTGTCTGATTTCAACAAGGAAGTATCCCGAAGCTATGGGGCCTTGCACGAAGAATTTGCTCTTGGCATGCGGGGAGTATCCAAACGTTCCGTGTTCATTGTCGACAAAGAAGGTTTGATCAGGTATAAAGAGGTTTTGGATAATCCCGGTGAAATGCCGGACTTTCAACAGGTGCGGGAAACATTAGCCACCATCAATTAGTTAATTTTGCAAAAAGAGGACGTATGACTGATCAATATTCACACGACACCGACGAATCTGTACTGACTGATGAATTGGTGAATACAGGTAAATCTGCTCAAATTGTTGTGTATAATGATGATGTGAATACATTTGATTGGGTGATTGAGTGTTTTATTGAAATCTTACAACATTCCTATGAACAAGCCGAACAGTTGTCTCTTTTGATTCACTTCAAAGGAAAGGCAATTGTCAAGACGGATACCTACGAGGCACTCAAGCCTAAGAAAGATGCCCTGGTGGACCGGGGTCTCTCTGCTGTCATCGAAGAATTTGTTCCCTGATCCGTGCCGGTAGCTTTCTTCCCCCATCCCAGTCTGGCAAATCCGGAAGGATTTCTCGCGATGGGTGGTGACCTGTCGGAAGAGACTTTGGTGCTTGCCTATCATTTCGGAATTTTCCCCTGGTATTCGGAAGGTCAGCCCATCCTCTGGTGGACACCCGATCCCCGCTGCATTCTGTGGCCGGACTCGCTTAAAGTGAGTAAAAGTATGCGCCAGCTGCTGAACAAAGATCCATTTCAGGTGACGGCAGATCATGCATTTGACCAGGTAATCACCGCCTGCAAAGAGATCAAAAGAGTTGATCAGGGCGGTACCTGGATCACTGATGAGATGCAGTGGGCATACCAAAAGTTACATGCCAGGGGCGTCGCTCATTCGGTTGAGGTATGGGATGGACCGGAGCTGGTAGCCGGAATCTATGGCATAAGCCTGGGAAAGATCTTCTTCGGTGAATCAATGTTCACCCGGATACCCAATGGATCGAAATATGGCTTCATCCGACTGGTGAGAAAATTAGAGTCTTTGAATTACGTTCTGATTGATTGTCAACAAGATACTCCGCATTTGAGATCGCTGGGAGCGACCACAATTCCCCGGCACTTATTTATGGAATTCTTAAGAGAAAACAGACTAAGGGGAGATGAAGGGGGCAATTGGAGACATTGGGCTCTCTGAAACTAAACGTCAATTCCAAGCCCGCAAAAATCCTTACCTTACCCGGGTAGTGTAGATTTAAAATCTTGGGTAATAATGGAAAGGAGAGCATTTCTTAAGCAGAGTACTTTACTGGCAAGTGCCTGGGCGATCCCGGCGCTGAAAACAGATGACCGACCCATTAAGCTGGGCATTGTAGGAACCGGATGGTGGGGTACGGATTATTTATTGAGATTTGCTCAGAAAAGCGGTGAATTTGACATTGTAGCACTCTGCGATGTATGCTCGGTAACGCTGGATAATGCCGTAGAGAAGCTGATGTCAGCCGGAGTGTCCAAACCCGCATTGTATTCGGATTATAAAGCCCTCTATGAACATCCCGGACTGGAGGCAGTAGTGATATCAACCCCTACGCACTGGCATGCTTTGCAGTTTATCGATGCCTGTGAAAGAGGCCTGCATATTTGGCAGGAAAAGCCGATTAGCTACGACATCCGGGAAGCCCAGGCCATGAAGGCCGCCTTTGAAGCTGCAGATGTAGTGGTAAATATCGATTTTCCCCGGCTCCACGCCCCGATCAACAAAGAAGTGCAAGACTACCTCCGAAGTGGCCAGATCGGAGAGATTTATCAGGTGCAGGCAAATATTCACAACCCCGTCGGTGGTCCCAAGCCTGGTCCGGTGCCGGACACCATTGACTATGAAAAATTTTGTGGTCCGGCTCCACTCAGCGATTACCTGCCGCACCCCACTCCAGGCCGCACGAACTGGCGGCTGCAACAGGTATTTAGCCGGGGGATCCTGGCAGACTGGGGCATCCATTATCTGGAGAATATCCGGTCGATCCTTGAATTAGGACTGCCTGATTCGGTTTCTGCCATCGGCGGAATCTCCCGGCAGTTGGGACAGGACCATCCTGATCATCTGGAGGTTCGGTTTGACTATGATGGCCTCCCGGTTGAATGGACCCATAAAACCTGGGGATTCACCTCGCCCCTGCCCCATACCAATATCGGTGTTTTTTACTGTGGGGATAAGGGCACCTTGTTTGCAACAGATTCAGGTTGGGAAGTCTATCCTGGCGACGGCAGTACGCGAAAAGAATATGGCAATGTCCGGGTAGCCCTGGGATCGGAGGAGTATGAAGCCGAAATCAGCCGGGAGTTTATCCAGCAGTTTACCGAATTTGCCATGGCAATCAGAAGCAAATCGAATGATAAGATAAGGGGTACCTTTGACGAAGGATTCAACTCCACTACCGCCGTCATTTATGCCGACCTGGCTTACCGGTCAAAACAGCAGGTATCCATTGAACCCGGATCAATGAATACTCCGGGCAACAGTTTCGCCCAGGATATGCTGCTTCGACCCTATCGCAAGCCCTATATTCATCCATATTCAGACCACTAATTTACCATAGGAGAATTCTATGATTTTGAATTAGGGGGTTCTCGCTCAGGCTTTCCGGGAAAATTTACCATTCGTTGATGACCTTTCAACAGACCGTCCTATACAATAGCGAAAATACCAGAAATGCACTAAGCTGATTATATTAGATCTCAAAGCACAAGTGCCATGGGTATTCGATTATTAAAAAGAGCGCCGGTTCAGGCAGACTATCCCGATGATAGTGCGCTGATCCAGGGTATCACAAACAACGAAAGGAAAGCTTTGGATACGGTTTATCAACAAAGTTTCGGACAAATAAAACAGTTCATATTGCATAATAACGGCAGTGAACAGGATGCTGAAGACATTTTTCAGGAGGGACTATTAGCCGTGTGGAGGAATATAAAGTCCGGTAAATACGAAAATCAGAAAAATGTAAAGCTGAGCACCTATGTTTTCCAGGTCTGTAAATATCGTTGGTTTGAACATCTGAAAAGTGCCAAAGCAAAATATAGTACGCGGTTGAACCCGGAATACGACATTGTGGAAGAAGACAACCTGGCTCAACTGCAGGAAGAAGAGGAAAGAGCATCCTATTTAAGGAGCTTATTTGAGCAACTGGGAGAAAAATGCCAGCAAATTCTCAACCTGTATTATTATAAAAAGAAGTCTTTGGCGGAAATAGCTCAGGAAATGGACTATACACCCCAAAGTGCAAAAAATGAAAAATATCGTTGTATGCAACGTCTGAAGGCGATGCATCAGGCTTAAAAAATAAAATAGCAATGGAAGTTTCAGAAATTTTAATGGATCGAATGGACAAGTACCTGGAGGGTGCGATGTCAGAAGAAGAAATAAAGGCATTTGAGTCGGAACTGCAGACAAATTCAGAACTGGCGAAGGCTTTTGAACAACACAAAGAGACTATTCTGACCATCGAATCGATCGGCATGAAGGATGAAATTGCAGAGGTGATTCGACAAAACCGGAATCAGGGTGAAAAGAAAGCCCGTACCGTTTCCTTCAATCGAAGTGCCATCGCTGTGGCTGCATCCATAGTGATCCTGATAGGTGCTTTCTTCTTTCTCAAGCCATCCGGCACCTCTTCCGGTCCTTCACTGTATAGCAGCTTATATCAGGCAGATCCGGGACTACCCACCCTCATGGGTGCCACAGACAATCCAATCTTCAGCGATGCGATGGTCAGTTATAAGGAAGGGAAATATCAGGAAGCCCTGGAATCATTCAATGTCCTGAGTGTGGCTAATCCCGGGAATGATACCCTGGCCTTCTATCAGGGCATCTGTTATCTGGAACTCAATCGAACGCAAGAGAGCATTCAGTCCTTTGATCAAATCGATCCGTCCAAACCGATCTGGGGAAACAAAGCAGCATGGTATAAAGCAATGGCTATGCTTAAAGCAGACGAGGTACAGAATGCGCGGGAAATCCTGGAGCAGATTGCTACTGACAACAATCATCGCTATCAAAAAGAGGCGCAGAGCGCGTTGGCAAGGATGTCAGAATAAACGTTTATGACCGTGTTTGATTCCGGCATCAGGTCGTGAACTTATATCCCAGCTAATAAAAGCAGGTTCATCTTTTGGGATCTTCCTAAAAATTGAGATCACACTCAAGAATTATAAAAAATATATGATTTAACTCCCGGCAGTGAGAATGACTTGCCGTGCCTTACGTTGCCTTACGTCATGCACTAATACTTTAATCAAAAATCATTTTAAAATCATAAACGAATGTTACCCTGGAAAAAAATCATTCAACTGCGCTTCAAAATGATCGTACTTCTTGCCTCGATCTCGATGACCACATTTACTATCTACCTGATTCAAAACAAGCCTGTGGAAGGAGCATTGGATTTCACTTTTCATAAGGATGCCGATAAATCAAAATTTTCGAATATAAATATAGAGATAAGGTATAATAAATCCGGGCCAGATGAAGTCTTCCTGGGATTTGATGTCATAAGGACAAAGGAGGATTTAGACCGAACTTCGATTTATCACCTGACTACCGATGCTGTTCTCATTCCACAACTGGATACATTGGCTACCTCATATAAATCTGACTTGGCACCCCTCGAATACGTCAATCGTGAGTTCATATATGTCAAAGATGACTCTTGCCGCATAAACAGGCATTACAAGGGGAAAATCTTTGGTAATAACGGCACGCATTTCAGCAAGGCGTTCCATTTTAAGTACACAGACGGTTATGATGGCTTAGTCGATTACCTCCCTACAAAAATCACTTTGAGTAATATTCGTCATCTGGCCATGGACGAATTGTATCCGGCACCTGATTTCTGCACCATAAATTCCGTCACTTTCGAATCGAAAGAAAAAATAAGACAAATACTTTATGATGGAATCAGGATATCCGGTTCTAGTAGTCCCGGACAACACACGAATCAATATTTTTACTTCTTCCAGGGTCTGATATTAGGAGTGCTGCTCATTTTGCTCATTGAATTCTTTTTACATCCAATGGCCAGCAAAAGAATCAGTGAATCGGAAGACATTCATAATGAATTCATGACCAAATTGACTTAATAATTTCCCAAGGATTTACCAAAAATAAGTCTTTGATATCAGTCATCTTCAGTGGAAAGGTCTTTTAAGGCCTGATCTAAATCATCTAATAACGGTTTATACTTATTTGCATCTGATTTCACCATAAGGGGTATACCTGCAATTAGGATCAGGATAAAAGCAAATATCCAGGATTCCAGGATATGAGATCCCTGGAAAGAATAGTTTAATTGCTGAATTCCACCAATACTAATTATCAGATTTATTTCGTAAACAACCAATATTACGGTAAGCGAAATCGTTCCTATCCAAAACCCCTCTCTGGATAAATTCATGAAATAATATCACACATTAACAAGTGATTGCTTAAGTGTCCCTGTATTAAATGTTTGTGCCAGGAATTTTAAATTTCTCCTCACTCGGATAAGCACATAGATCAGGAAAGCTTCCATTAAGATTGGAACCAGATAATGTCCCTGCAGGTCGAAAAGATTCTGAGGACTTGTACCGTAATTCTTCCTATATAGAACAAAGAGCATTACAACTGGAATCAGCATTGCAATGGTAAGATAAACCTTAAAGTCAAGTTTATGCTTCTTTTGAAGCTTGCTGATTACGCCCTTACCTTTCTTTGTGATTATCTCAAGAATTTGATTCTCTGCCAGTTTGCCATCAATAATATTTTCTCTAGCAAGAGATTGCCACATCGCTTTTAGATCAGCATCTTCCATTTTTTAATGATTTTAAGATTCTGGATTTAATTCTATTGATTTTTACTCCTGTATCAGATTCAGAAATACCAATTATTCTGAAATTTCGCGATAACTATATTCCTCCAAATACAGTGTGATGATAGCTGTATCGATATGGGAAAGTTGACTAATCAATTCAGACAGTCTTTCCTGATTTCCAGTGGTGACAGACCCATGATCAGGTATATGATGTAAGTGCTCTTTTGAAAGACTAATTTTTTTATCTCCTTCTTATCTTTCCTAAGGATATCAATAGCTGCATTAATACAGACCCGATACATCCATGTAGAAAACTTGGCAGTGTTCTTAAAATCGGGAAATGCCTTCCAAAGTTGAATGATCAGTTCCTGGTGATAGTCTTCCTTGTCAACCTTTTCTCTAAAGTAAACATTACAAATTTTAAAGAGTATGGATTGGTTCTCAGATATGAGTTCAAGGAAAGTCTTCTCCATTTTGCCGGTCCTGCTTCTTGATCCATTTGACGTATTCTCTAATCGAAATCTTACAGATCTTTGAAAAAAGTGAAAGACAACGCATCGGTTCGCATAGCCTTTGTATCATTCATTTTAGCACACTTGTATTAAAATTTTGGAACCTTGAAGAAACGGCGTGCCAGCTGTACAATCTCTTCAAGTACAATCAACTCTTTCAAAAAGGAAACATGCAATGGAGCTTAAATTCTCTGTTGCACCCTTTGGAGACTTACACTCCGAGGTATAGCTTTTCGTGGGAAGTATTCCTAAGCGTCAATTATTAATCAAAAAAAGTAGAAGGCTTAAAACTCAGATTCAAACCAGATCCCGGTCATCCCATTTTCTCTCCAATTTTTCACGCTCTTCCAGTTCAAGACTTTCGCGGTCCAGATCCAAAACATCTTCATCTTCAGTCTGCGGGAACTCCCGTGACCTGATTTTTGAAATTTCCCTTTGCACTTCACGGTCTTCCCAGTCTTCCGTACCCATACCAAAGAATCCAAAAACCGAAAAATAATGACTGACCAGACCAATGCCCCAACCTATGAGTAGCCAAGTTACCCAGAGATAACCTGGCGATGTCATCAAATTGATAACCAACATAAAAGCCATGGTACTTACAAAAGAGATCAGATGATTGTAGAATTCCTTTTTCTCTTTGACTCTTTTGATCGCTTTTTCCTTGATATTGTCACTATTTGCCATAAAATGTCACTGGAGTTCGACTCAAATTAAAAATAACAAATGCTTTGAATAATGTAAATAGCTCACTTAGGAGCAAAATCCTGTCATACTAAAATCATTGTCAATCCGGTCAGAAAAGCATCTGGCAATACGTGATCTGACGGTAAAAATCTGCCAAAAACACCTTTCAAGGAAGTATTCTTCCAAACACTCTGGTCATTAGAAACTGCTCTTTATTATTCATATTGATATGTTTATCAATATATTACATATATGATAAAATAAATTATAAAATTTTTCATGATTCTCTGCTGACCTTTTTCCAAGCCTACCTATAGATGGGTGTAAATCGAAAATTACTTAACAATTTAAAAGACATAATCATGAAAAACTTAAAAGTAACCAACATCATCCTAAACCACACCAACCGATCTAAAGCAGGAATGGCAGAAGATTTCTCCAGCCGCAAATACAATGAAATCACCCTGGGAAGATCTACTTCTTGTACCGTTGCTTTTGATCCTGATGCTGACAATATGGTAAGCCGGCATCATGCCACAATCAAAGCTCTAAATGACGGAACTTTCCGATATCAGCTGGTCGATGAGAATAGCACCAATGGTGTGTATGTAAACGGACAGCGTATCAAAGGAATGGCTGTACTGGTACCTGGTGACAAAGTTCAATTGGGATCCAATGGTCCGGAATTTAAATTCGATCTCACTCCAAGACCAGACGTACTACTGAGCGAAACGCGGGTCATGGCTGCAAGAGCTACCAAGGCAACAGAAGTACAGGCTTCAACCAGTGTAAAGGCTACTCCGGCTCCGGCAAATAAAGGCAATCTTCTCACCAGTAAAGCAACGCAACTCATGACTGCGGTCGCCGCAGGGGTCTTTCTTGTCATCATTCTCTTTTCCAACATATCCTGGATAAAGGGTGAAGGTCCCAGTACTCCAAAAATAGACCACCCGGTTAAAGACACTGCTGAAGTAGTGGTTGAAAAGCCCAAAGGCCCGGTTGCCATGAATCCTTCGGAGATGGCCGCTACATACAGAGATGCTGTAGTTTATATTAATAACAGCTGGAAACTGGAAAATGTGCAAGGCAAGCAAATGTACCATCGCTATACGCTGATCGAAGTAGGAGATAAGCAATATATCTATCCTTGTTATATTGAAACCGGAAATGGAAGTTACGAGCCCTATATTGAGTCTTTCAACTACCAGGGATATTCTCAGCCGGTAGGAGGTCAGGGCAGCGGTACCGGATTTGTGGTCTCAGAAGATGGATTTATCATGACCAACAAACATGTATCTGCCCCCTGGAATGCACCTTACCACTTTTCTCAGGATGCCTTCCCCGGTCTGGCAGTCAATCAGAATGGCCAATTGCTGGTGAGCCCCGATACAACCTACATCACCGTACAGAAAGGTCAGGTTGGTACCTGGATAGCTGGTGAAGCATACTTCGGAACGATGAAAGATGGAAAGGTCTTCGAAGGAAAAATGATCTACCAGGATGTGATTTTTGCCAACCGTACCGGCAGACATCCGGCTCGTGTAACCAGAGTATCTGACAGCCATGATGTAGCGTTACTGAAAGTAGATGCCGGCACGAAGTTGACTAAACTTGAAATGTTTGACAATTACAACCAGGTGAGCAGCGGATCATCCATCACTATCATGGGATATCCTGCACTGACTCCGATGGCAGAAAAATATGAAACCGGAAATGACTATTACAGCACAACCAAAGTCCGGGTGGCCCCAACTTTAGCCATCAATCAGGGAATCATCTCAGCCGTACACAAGGGATCAACCAGCTTTAACACCTCAACGCAGACACGATCACCTTTCGGTGAAGCTTATCAACTGAGCATCAACTCTGCCGGACATGGCAACAGCGGTGGTCCACTTTTCGATGAATTCGGAAGAGTAATCGGAATCTACTACGCAGGAAACACCGACTACGAAGACACCGTTTCTTTTGCAGTGCCAATTAAGTATGCCATCGAACTATTAGCACTCTAAGAAGTCTAAGGATTGTAAAGAATATCATCATTCCTAAATCAAGACCATCGGAGATCTTAACGGATCCCGATGGTTTTTTTATTTCCAGCTAAAAATTTTCACCCGTTGTTGATGACCATTTAGGTGCTTCCTCTATGTAGAGGTGTACAACATCACTAAAAAACATTAAAATGTTACTTACCAAACTCAGACGAAGATCAAAAACGAACCGGAACCAGACACTTGCCACTGGTATTGCAATGACCGACAAAGGATGTGTCCGGAAATTAAATGAAGATGCCGTTGAGTTGATCTTTCCCGGCCGGAGAGAGGCCCTATCCGAGAAAGGAGTCCTGGCCGTCCTGGCAGATGGCATGGGTGGCCACCAGGCGGGGGAGGTGGCTAGCCAGATGGCAGTAGATATCATCAAAGACGTTTACTACCACCATCCGGATAGCCCTGAAAAAAGCCTGAATAGGGCATTTTCGGAAGCCAATGATAAGATCTTCAAAATGAGTCAGGAAAGAGATCATTGCAAGGGCATGGGAAATACCTGCTCATCCATTGTTTTGATAGATCAGAAACTGATTTTCTGCCATGTCGGAGACAGCAGGATATACCGGTCGCAAGCGGGAAAATTCACTCAGATTACCGAGGATCATACACTTGCGGCTGAACTTGATCGTGCCGGCAGGGAAGTGCATAGCCAACAACATCATATTCTAAGCAGAGCCATGGGTATCGGTACAGAACTCGATTTTCAGTCCGGAATTATACGCCGGATCAAATCTGCCGATCGCTATCTGATCTGCAGTGACGGTCTGTACGACCTGATAGATGATGAGGAATTGAGTGAGCTTATTTCAATAAAGACGCTCTTTTTATCCGCTCAAAGTATGATCGCCCTGGCAAAACACCGGGGAGGTCATGACAATATTTCCGTCATCATCCTTGAGATAAACTAAGAAAAAATATAGATCGACATCAATAACTGCTAAATCTTTACGTCATGATCAACACAATTATCAACAACTATCAGATCCAGGAAAAAATTGGAGAAGGAGGTATGGGTACCGTCTACCGCGGAGTGGATTTAACCCTGCACCGGCCGGTTGCGATCAAAATTCTGCACCCGCATCTTTTGTCTGATCAGTCGATTATAGAAAGATTCTGTTCAGAAGCCCGTACCCTGGCAAATCTCAATCACCAGAACCTCGCTACTCTGTACAATTTCGTGACCTATGAAGAGACTTTTTGCATGATCATGGAATATGTGGAAGGGAGAACCTTAGCCGAAATTATCCAGGCTGAGCATAAATTGAGTGTCGATACCGCCTTAAATTACGTGCAGCAAATACTTAAAGGTCTTAATCATGCGCACCAGCAGGGAATTATCCACCGCGATGTAAAACCGAGCAATATCATCGTCACTAATGATGATCAGGTAAAAGTGATGGACTTCGGAATTGCCCGAATTATCGGATCTCAGCGTTTTACCCGTACTGGAACTATGATTGGAACCCTCCAATACATGGCTCCGGAACAGATCAAAGGTGAAGAAGGTGGAGTGGAGGCGGATCTGTATGCCGTATCCACCGTACTCTATGAAATGCTTGCAGGGGAGTTACCACATGCGGATGCGACCGAATACGGTATGATCCAAAAGAAAGTGAGTGAGAAACCACGAAATCTTAATCAGTTGGCTCCAGTGGTATCTGTGGCGTTGTCCCAGTCAATTATGCAAGCCCTCGAAATCAACCCGGAAAAGAGATATCACTCTGCAAACAACTTTATAGCGGCATTGAATCAGGATTCCATACCGGTAAGGGATGAAAATCAGAAGGCTAGTTTCAACCTCCAGGGTATCCGCCTACCCGTAAAAAAGCATTTTAAATGGATGGTAATGGCCACCGCCATTATCCTGAGCATTATTGGCTTCAAAGAAGTGAGAAGCAATCAAATTCCCACCGGGATGGAAGAAAACGACTCGCTCGTTTGGTCACCCAATCCTGAAATTCCGGAA
>JAGQWZ010000442.1 GCA_020436835.1 Saprospiraceae bacterium
AGAATGACAAAACACTTTTTCTCTCTTTTGCTACAGGATTTACAATTTTCTTTTTAAGTCCGTTTGCTTTTTTGATTTGAGACAATGCAAATTTTCCAAATGTGTTATTGCAAAGTTTTGATAAAATCAATCCAGATTCTATTTCATTTAAAAACGGGTGCTTATAAATTATCGCTGATTCTGGTGTATTTAGTAATTCAAGGATATTTGGATTGTTTAATGATAACAATTCCATAAACCGACCAAACTCATAAAAAACTATATCATTTGTTTCATTATTTACTTGAGGAGTATAGGTCAATCCATAAAATTCTTCTTTTGGTAAAATGAAAACGCCTTTGATGTCAGTATCAGAAGTAGGCGTATCTAATCCGTATGCTCTACTGCCACTTATACATTCGAGTATAATTAATCCTTTTTTTCTTAATTCCTCAATTGTCATTAATTATCCTAATGTCTTTCTAAAGAACTGATTCAATTCATTCATTTGTCCTTTTGAAGCTGGTAAGCTCTTAGATTCATTGTCAGCTCTTTCTATACAACTTTCCATGAATTTAATTAAATCTTGTTCGCCATTATGTAAGTATGTTTCACTAATTGTCGATTTAATTTCAATAAGTTCGTCAATCCTGTTTATTAAATTCTGTGGCAAATCTAATCCGCTTACCATTTTTCTAAATTCAATCGGCGGAATTTCTTCTTTTTCAAGAATCCACAGGCAAGATACCGATGCACGGAGAGCATAAAAGAATCTTTTCAATTTGTAGTCATTTGAGCTTAAAACTTCTTCTAAAGCCTTTTTTGCCATACTCAAATAATGATGAATTGTGGTAATTCTTGAATAAGTCTTATGTGCAACCGAATTTATTCCTATCAGGAATTCATTGTCAGCTTTGTAGATAATTGGTGATTGAATTCTTTCAATCAAAGGGGGATTCGATTTCCAAAGCAATCGCAGACTTTTTCTTAAATCCCAACCGCTAATATCAATTTCGTTATTTTCTAAGAAATATTCGATTGTGTCCTTTTCTTCGGTCAGGCTTAAATACCAATCTTTGTCGTGTTTGTATATTACTCGAACATCAAAATCACTATCAGGCGATGGAAATCCCCACGCTCTCGAACCTGTCTCACAGGCAAGGAGTATTTTAATCCTTTTATCCTTTTCTAAATCTGATAAATATTTCCTAATTTTTCCTTCCATCAACCGTGTTTAATTTTGTGCAGGATGTTTCTTGCAATGAATGCCAACTCTATTTTACCCGCCACTGTTCAGTATAAATGTTTCGGCTGTTACAAGCTGATCCAATATACAACATCGCCCCATTAGATCGAATCTATATTATGTTGTATGCTTACATATGTTTAATTATCTCGTTATGAATGGAACGTTAGTTCTACTAAGTTTAATCCGTAGCCGACAATAAACGTTTGTAAGCGTTTTTAGCCGCTATGGACGACTGGTAACAGGTCAGAGCACAATATGAACTGGGGGGCATCTCCTGCCAAAATCTCCTGCTCCTACTTCAAATATACTGCTGGACTCTGCACATGGCGTACAAAAGCCTCGGCGTACTGGTAGCCGAATTCCAGTCCACGAAACATTTCCATTTTACCATGGTCGTCAGCATAGGAGTCTTCGATTTTTTGACTTCTATGAGCAAAACAGGCTGCATGCTTTTTCGCGACCACTGGGGTAATATCCAGATAATCGGTTGGAGTGAAATTCTGGCTCTGGTTGCCAGTCATCACTTCGCCATAGTACAGCGCTGCTTTCCGGCCGGTGGCAAGCCAGGCATCATAAACCAGGACTGAGCAGATGCGATGATCCCGATGGGTATCAATTGGCCAATGGGTGATGATCAACTCCGGATCTTCTTTTTTCAGAAAGTCAGATACCTCAGTATACCGGTCGTGGGTAATTTCGCAGCTGCCATCGATCTGACCAATAATTTCCGGTCGCACCCCTAAGATATCGCAAGCGACTTTGGCTTCAGCCGTGCGAATCCCTGCTGCCTCGGTATGGGAGGTTCCCGGGATACCCGCTTCGCCGCGGGTGAGATATGCCGCTACCACCTCATGTCCAGCCTGGGAAAACAGGGCCATCGCTCCCCCACACATCGTTTCCGGATCATCGGGATGGGCTCCGAAAACTACCATCTTTCGCTTGGCTGTTTGATCACGTTTGCTCACTCCATCTGGTAGACCGATGGCACTGCCCAATAAAGTTATCGGCAGGCCTTGTTTGACGAAATGCCTTCGTGGTTGTTTTTTCTGCATCTTATGTTTTTTATTGCATTGATCCATTCATCCATGCAACTATGATCACCCTTGAGTATTTAATCCTATTTTAATCGTCAAACTAAAATAAGAAAGTACCGATGATGGACTGTCATATAAATTCTCTTCGCAGTAAAGCAGATATCTATTTGAGCTCAGTCCGGCTATTCCGCGTTTTCCTGCTTTTTTACTTTGTAATCATTTTTAATGTGGTACCAAGTGAAGCGGCTGTCAATTTTCTAACTGCAGATTTTGGCGTAAATCCGGTTCCGCCAGATTCTCAGGGAAGTCAGGTCAGGTCATTTAAACTCCATAGTCCCTCCGGGAAGCTGGAATTGTCGGTCTGGGATGAAGATGGGAGCATTCAATTATCGCTGTCGTCCGGATCAAGTATTTTAACGAAAATATATACTGGCCGGTTTAAGAGTGACGATGACCACATTAACGAAAATTATCAAATAGTAAAAAGGGAGGAAAACTCGATCAGGGAGAACTGGCGACCTGCGTATGGTGAACGCAAGGAGATTCCCAATCATTATCATGAGGCGATTATCACCTTGTCTAATCCGGAAAATCCAATATCCAGCCTAAAACTATGGTGCCGGATGTACGATGAAGGAATGGCTTTTCGCTTGGAGTTTGACAGTAGCTCTACCTCTGCAAAGGAATTACTGGGAGATCTTACCTCCTTTCAGTTTCCCGATAATCACATGGCCTGGGTGTCCAGCCGGGCGCAGTCAGAGATTCTGAAAACAACAATTGATAGCGTTTCTTTTGCTGCGGAACGGCCCCTGGTCATTCGCCGCCATGAGCATTCTATCTCGCTCTGGGGGAAGCCGCTCTGGTCAATTTTTCCCGGATGAAATTTGTCAAGGATGACTCTCAATCCCATTCACTTGGAATCTCTATGGACGGAAAAGTTGACCTTAGAGCTGCTGACCATCGCACTCCCTGGCGATATGTTATGGTAGGGGAGAGTCCGGGCCAACTCCTGGAAAACAACTATTTCTTACTCAACCTGAGTGATCCGGTGCAAATTGCCGATCCCTCCTGGATCCGTCCGGGAAAAGTTATCCGGGAAGTCACCCTCACCACTGATGGTGGATTGGCTTGTGTAGATTTTGCCTCACGACTAGGCTTACAATTTGTTGAATTTGATGCCGGATGGTATGGTCCGGAAAATGATCCGAACTCCGATGCGACCACCATCACAGTCGATCCCAGGCGTTCCGCCGGTCCGTTGGATCTGCACCGGGTGATCGAATATGCTTCATCCAAAGACATCGGAATTATTCTCTATGTCAATCACCTGGCATTGGAAAAACAACTGGATACCCTTCTGCCGTTGTACCGGTCATGGGGGGTAAAGGGCCTCAAATTCGGTTTTGTCAATGTGGGAGAGCAGAATTGGACGGCCTGGATGCATGAGGCCGTGCGAAAAGCAGCTCAGTTCCAACTAATGGTGGACGTGCACGACGAGTACCGTCCTACCGGTTATTCCCGGACCTATCCCAACCTGATGACCCAGGAAGGCATCCGGGGAGATGAAGAAAGTCCTTCAGTAGAGTATACGTTAAATACCTTGTTCACCCGTATGATTGCCGGTGCCGGTGATTATACTAACTGTTATTTTGCCCCCCGGGTCACGGAAAAAATGGGTGGAGAAGCGGGACAGATGGCCAAGTCGATCATGCTATATAGCCCCTGGCAATTTTTGTTCTGGTACGATCGTCCGGATAGTTCTCCTCATAAGGAAGGAGGGGCCGGATCATCGCAGGGTATCATCCGGGAAACGGAGGCCCTGGAATTCTATCGACATCTACCAACTACCTGGGATGCTACCAAAGTGTTTGATGGCGAGATCGGAACGTATGCCACCATCGCCCGGAAAAGTGGAAATGATTGGTTTGTCGGCTCACTGGCCGCAAATGAAGGGCGTTTGCTGCGATTGCCGCTGACCTTTCTGGATAAAGACAGGCCATATGAAGCGACTCTCTACTATCAGGATGCCGATTCACGGGTCCAAAGAAAGGTGCTAATCGAAAAATTTAAAGTAAATCATAAATCAGTGATTGAACAAGAACTTTTGGCTGAGAGTGGCGTGGCGATTGTCTTGAGGAGCAAATAGGTGAAGGTTGAGGTTGAGGAGAAGGAATTGTCAAAGATCGCGGAGGATGGCTCTCGCAGAGATCGCTGAGTCCGCAAAGGAGTTAAGGAGTGCGCAGGGATGCCAAGGGTACCAGGAGTACAGAGGTATCGATCCCCACCCGTCATCGGACACGGGACATATTTTATTCCTCTCGCAGAGATCGCTGAGTCCGCAAAGGAGTTAAGGAGTGCGCAGGGTGCCAAGGGTGCCAGGAGTACCAGAGGTATCGAATCCCCACCCATCTTCCGTCTTTTTTCCCTATGTTCTTTGCTCCTTGCTCCATGCCCCGTCGACCGACATCGGACACCGGACATCTGGCATCGGACACCGGACAATTTTATTTCTCTCGCAAAGGTCGCGGAGTCCGCAAAGGAGTTAAGAGGGCGCAGGGATGCCAAGGGTACCAGGAGTACCAGAGGTATCGAATCCCCACCCGTCATCGGACACGG
>JAGQWZ010000443.1 GCA_020436835.1 Saprospiraceae bacterium
GCGTACGGGTCCATTGTCACAGGTCTGGTTTCGGGGGGAGACTCCAGCATGTTTTTGTAGTCACTGTGTGTCAAGAAATCAACAAAAGGGGATAAATCCTGATCGTGCCAGGACCGGATACCGTAAAATGCATGAATTTATGCAACAGGTCAAGTCGAAGACATGGAATAGCACAGATACTGTCAACATAAATTTGTGGCGTTTCTTACAGCAATATCCGGAAATTTTGGCCTGGAACTACGAGTGGTTTTTGGCCGATGAGGAGATTCAGCAGGAACTTTACATAAGAGTAAAGAAAATTAAAGCCGAAGCAGTGGTGGGTAGGCACGTGGACCATCAAAGGTCTAGCTGGGATCCATTTTATCGATCTGCCATATCCTATGGTCAGATGGCCGAGTATGCGGATTTTATAAAACCCATTTTATATCATGATGTCTTTGGTCCAAGACTCCGGTATTGGGTCATAGAAAGGTGGCAGCAATTGGCATTTAACGATTTTAGTGAAGAACAGACATTGGAATATTTCTATGAAATGATGGGCTATGATGAACCTTCGCGGGTGAGTCTGGACAGGCTTGAAGCAGAAGGAATGGGGCCTGAATATGTGTATGGTGAGACAAAGAGATGCGTGGAAAATGTGGCCGGAAAGGCTAAAGTAATTCCTGGTATTGGTATCGATGTCCTTTGGCATGGTGGTGATCAACAACCCTTCCATAGTGACCCCCTGAGATTGCAAAAGGCCATTTATAGAGCGATCGAGGCCGGAGCTGATGGTCTCCTGGCTTCAAGAGAGTACGATGAGATGCGGTTTTCGAGCCTCAGAGCATTTGGTGATGCAGTCAGACAATTAATGCCCTGATTCTTTCCTCCTTTAACCAGTCTGGATACTCTTTTGTTCTTTTTTAATCCCCGGAATGAAAAATGCGTTCGCACTATGCTCTTTAGGGGGTAAATTTGATCTGCTACAATTAAATTATATTTAACTGATACAAGTTGAAAAATGACAGGGATCAAAGTTGGATGTGAAACCTATACCTGGCAGATGCCGGGGGAACAGTACAAAGGAAAACTGGAACACATCATGGCCATCTGCCGGCAAGCGGGATTTAGAGGTATCGAACCGGAAACCAGCTTTATTCAACACCTGGCAGATCCGGTGGTTATGCAGGAGGCTCTGGCCAGGAATCAATTGGAATTAGCCGTTCTATGCGTCGTAGAAGACTGGTTGCATCCGCAGGAAACCAGAGAAGAGAAAGAAAGAGTGAATGATTGGTTGAATTTTCTTCAACATTTTCCAGATACAATGCTTCTTTTGGTTCAGATGCCCCAGTCCAACCGGGATGATTTAAGGACCCGTCAAAAGAATTGTATCCGGTGCGTTAATGAGATTTCACGCCGGGCCGCAGGCAAAGGAACTATCTGTTCTTATCATCCTAATTCCCCGGTGGGATCTGTCTTTCGCACTTCAGAGGATTATGAAATCCTGATCGATGGCCTGGATCCTTCCTATATCGGATACTGTCCTGATGTTGGCCATATCGCCAAGGGAGGAATGGACCCACTTGATATCATAAAAAAGTACCGGGAACGAGTAAATTTGGTTCATTACAAAGACATGCATGCAGACCATCGCTGGGCTCCTACCGGTGAAGGAACTATTGATTTTGACACCATAACCCAATATCTGATTGACACAAATTATAGCGGATGGATAATCATGGAGGATGAATGCGATGAAGCGATCACCGATCCGGATGCAGTGACTCTAAAAGATGGGAAGTTTATTGCCAATCATTTAATACCGCAACTTGCAAATCAAAGGTAAATTATTCTACGTGGTCACCTCCTTCGCTTACGGGGCTTAAATAACTGATATCGCAATGCAAGACTAGCTGCAAAATGTAGGTTGGAACCGGAGGGTGCCGCCTCACCTTTCTTTTGAAATTCCAATAGCACTGGATTCTCTTCCCGCACTTTCTCGTAGCTTCCCATCAACATGCTGGGAAGCACCTTACCCTCCAAAGCAACCTTATCGGAAAATCTAATTCGCAGGGATGGAATTATCGAGAGATAAAGTTGAAAAATAGACGCCTTGGTGCGCGAGGTCCTGCTCACCC
>JAGQWZ010000049.1 GCA_020436835.1 Saprospiraceae bacterium
CAAGCGTCCCGTCTTCGGACTCCCGTCTTTTTAAGTATTCAGTATTCAGTGTTCAGTGGTCACGGTGAATAGTACCATGTGTACCACAAGTACCACAAGTACCAGGAGTATCACCACGTCTGCTCAGCCTCAGCCTTAGCCTTTTAGCCGGCATCGGGCATCTGGCATCCAACGTCCCGTCTCCCATCTTCCGTCTTCTCCCATTTCCTTTTTCCCGGAAAAAAACAGACTTTTGCCCCTCCCATGAAAAAGACGATTATCGCCTACAGTCTGGATTACCTTGAAAGCCTGTCAATATTTCTGCCCACTGCTTATTTTGTCGAAGAGCATGAAGGAGGAGAACTGGGATATCTGATCGCGAAAGCGGTACCGGAAAATCTTGAATCGTACGGATTTGCCTTGCAGGATACGGCTCACGAAGAACTGCTGAAGATATGTCATCAACTTAGCATTACGGCCCTCGAAGAACGCTACAATGCTAAAAGAAGAAAACCGGCGTCACTTTCTCAGTTAATGGAAGATCCGGCTGCAGCTCAACTGGTGCGACAGTTTGTCCGGCGCAAAATGGAAGCATTCTTTGACCTGGCCGTACGATTGGAAATACCGGTTTGTCTGGAAATACAACGGAAAGTGTTCCTGGAGGATATTCGCTTGAAATGGAGCGGTCTGGAACTGGATCCCCTTCTGACTTTCCGTAAACAGGAGGATGGAATTGAGTACATTTTACAACTTCGGGACAGGAAAAAAATTATCATTCCACATGATTATGATGTTCATATCCTGAATGATGAACCAGGTTGGCTGGCTATTGACTATCTGATCTTTCGTCTCCGGGCGGTCAATGGAAATAAATTGAAACCCTTCCTGAAAAAGAAGTCAATTCATATCCCGGCACGGATGACAAAGACCTACTTCGAAAAATTTGTGATGGATGTCGTTAATAAGGTAGACATCGAAGCAGAGGGTTTTATCGTAGATCAATTGGATACGATTAAAGCCGTTTCTACCAATTTTTCCGAGGATTTTATCGAAGACCGTTACGTCCTTGATCTGAATTTTGATTATGGGGATACGTATTTCCATGGCAGTGATCCGTCCCTTAGAAGAAATAGACTTCTCATGGATGATGAGGGTAATATTACCATCAAACAAATTACCCGGTCCTCCCGGGAAAACTCTTATCTGAATAAGCTTCAGGAGGCCGGATTACAGCGAAATGAGGCGAGAAGATTTGTTCTTCCGGATTTTTCAAATAAGTACGATTTAATTCATTGGGTAATTAATCACCGGGATTTTTTTATTAAAAATAAAATAGAATTAAAGGCACCGGTGATCGAGGGGAAGCAGGTCGCTTTGCATAAAGCTGAAATCAATATCAATACCATTGTGGATAATGACTGGTTTGATATAAAGGGAAGTATTCAGGTGGGGGATGAGACTTTTTATTTTAGTGATTTAATGGAATCGATACGCAATGACGATCCATTAGTATTACTTCCCAATGGACAGGTCTTTATCATTCCTGATGCCTGGATGACCAAATATAGTGCGCTCGCTAAATTCGGGAAGAGAAATGGCGAACATATTCGCATAAACAAAAGCCAGTATTCACTGGTAGAGGATGATGAAGAATTGTCTCAGGGAATGCGAAAGGTGGTGGTAAGGGAATCGGAAGTAGAATATGAAAAAGATGATCTACTCAAGGCAGAACTGAGACCCTACCAGGTAGAGGGGATCAAATGGCTTTTAAAACACCAGGCCAATGGGCTTGGAGCCTGTCTGGCCGATGACATGGGATTAGGGAAGACCCTTCAGACCCTGGCCGTATTGAGTGTCACAAAAAAGCGGATCAGAAGGGGAGAAATGGTTTCGGAAGGAGAAAGCCAGCTTGCCTTGTTTCAACAGGAACGGCTGGAAGAAATAAATCCACTAAGGGCATTAATTATTTTACCTGCATCCCTGGTTTTTAACTGGGCGGATGAGATCCGGAAATTTTGTCCGCATTTTTTAATTTGTTCTTATATAGGAACCGAACGAAAAGCAAAGAAAGAAAATCTAGATGCGTTTGATGCGGTACTCACCACCTACCAGACTGCGCTCCGGGATATTCAGATACTGCGGTCGGTAGAATGGGAATATGTGATCCTGGATGAAAGCCACATGATCAAAAACCGGGATTCCAAAATATTTCAGGCAGTAAATACTTTAAATACAATAAATAAAATAAGCCTCTCCGGAACACCCATCGAAAACTCATTGGCCGACCTATGGTCGCAGATGCAGTTCATTAATCCAGACATCCTCGGGACCTTCTCCTTTTTTAAAGAACATTTTCTTACCCCGATCCAGCGATATCAGGATGAAGATGCATTGCAGCAGTTGCGGGCCCTGGTAGATCCTTTTATTTTACGCCGGCGGAAGGAGGAAGTGGCAAAAGACCTTCCGGAAATTTCCGAATATACCGAGTATATTCCCATGACCAAACCTCAGTCAGAACTTTTTGAACAGGAGAAAAGTGCCGCCCGGAATCAATTATTATCTATGGAGGTTGACTCAGCCGAGTATACTTTTCATGTATTCCGTTCGTTATTGCGATTACGGCAAATTGCCAATCATCCGATTCTTTTGGATGAAGAATATAAAGGTGATTCCGGAAAATTTGATCAGGTATTAATCGACCTTGACTCCCGGGTAAAATCAGGCAATAAAGTATTGGTATTTTCTTCCTTTACTTCCCATCTCGATTTATTTGCCAGAGAATTAGAAGAAAAGAAAATCAACTATTGTCTGTTGACCGGTCAAACGACTCAGAAAAACCGTCAGATTCAGGTAGATCAATTTCAGCATAATCCGGATTATCCGGTCTTCTTCATTTCCATGAAAGCAGGAGGGACCGGTCTTAACCTGACCCGGGCTGATTATGTTTTTATTCTTGATCCCTGGTGGAATCCCTTCGTTGAAAAGCAAGCCATTGCGCGGGCACATCGCATAGGCCGTGAACAGCCCATTACCGTTATCCGGTATATTTCGAAAGAAAGTATCGAGGAAAAAATTATCAAATTGCAGGCAAGCAAGAAGGTCCTGGCAGCCGAATTAATCGACGATCAGCAACAAATCAGCATTGCTAAAGAAGATCTGAGAGAACTGCTCAATTAGGAGCCGAACAGCCTATTTTCCTGATTTTTATTTAGTAAGGATGAGGTAGATTATATAGGTGATGTAGAGGCTTACCATCACGACTCCCTGCCAACGTTCGACCGTGTGCTTCTTCCCGATAAACATGATCAAAAAGAGAAGAAGACTGGAAACAATCGTCATCATCACATCCACATCGGCTCCAGGATCGAATGGCAGCGGATTGATTAGGGAACTGAATCCCAGGATCCAGAAAACATTGAAAATATTGGAGCCAACTACGTTTCCAATTGCAATGTCGGTCTGTCTCCGGTAGGCCGCCACAGCCGAGGTCGCCAACTCCGGCAGCGAAGTGCCGATGGCGACGATGGTTAATCCGATGAGGGATTGGCTGACCTGAAAATTTTCCGCTATCCTTATTGCCCCATCCACAATCCATTTTCCTCCGAATACTAGACCGGTGAGGCCAAATAAAATGTATAAAACTGATTTCCATTTTCCCAGTTCCTGGATTTCTTCTCCTTCCGAATCTGCATTGACCCGGGCAATACCAAAGGAGTAATACAGGAAGATCGCGAAAAAAGCCAGCAGGGTTAACCCATCGGTACGGGTGAGGGCAGAAAAGGAGACGCCATCAAGGCGTGCATCGTTCGCCAGGATGCCCAGCATCACGGCCGCCAGAAGGCTGAGTGGAATTTCTTTCCATACCGTATTTTCCCGGGTCACCAGGGGATTAATAATAGCAGCAATTCCAAGGATCAAAAGAATATTGGCAATATTACTGCCTATGACATTTCCGATTGCCAATTCAGTGTCACCTTTGGCACTGGCAAAGATATTGACGATAAATTCAGGAGCGGATGTACCAAAAGCTACAATCGTGAGGCCGATCACGATATTGGATATCTGCAGCTTTTTTGCCACTGAGGAGGCTCCTGCAACCAAAAGGTCAGCGCCTTTGATGAGCACGTAGAATCCAACAATAAACAAGAGGTATATCAGCATATGTCTTACTCTCTTCCCAGTCAGCCGGTGAAAGTGCTGCCGGTCAATCAGGGGACGCAAAGATATTTTTCCTCTATAAAATATGTTGAAAAGATTTTCAGCGATTTTTGGTGATTGCAGGAAGCCGATTCACCGGACACCCACACCGACTTGTTTTAATTACCTGCAAAAATCGGTGTTTATTAAGGTCTGTTTGTTTCGGGTATCCGGTATGGATCTCCTTTATGCTGGGCATCAAGTGATGTGGTTGCTTGGAGCCATTTTTTATAAAAGCTATTACTCAAAGTTAACCTGATTATTCCGGCTTGAAGACCAGGGAATTAAATAGTTGTTGTTGTCTATGATTGCCCTTGGCGGCGAGGCTCAAAATATATCTCTTAAGATGACGGTCGACCGGTATGCGCTGGTATTTTTCAAGAAGGAGCTTTTGCAATGAAAAGTTATATTTCTCATATTGATGCCATAAATGTTCCTGTACCCAGGACTGGTGTAACAGGTCATCCGGTAATTCACTAAGCAGGTTTTTTATTCCAAAAATATCTGTTGAATCAAAAGACGTGATAAGATTTCTCACTTCGTCAGGATACTTCTCAGGTTGTCCGAGTAATTTTTTTGTAGCCCAGTACCGCAGGTCTATATCTTCGCTTTTGATAAATTCATTCAGCATCCAGCCAGACGTAGCGATGGAATCGGTTATCGTTGCAATATGACCGCTGATGCTTCCGTGGGCCAGATGCCAGATGGTATAGCAGGTATATACGGCACCTTCCACAATGGAGTTGGAAATGGATTTGGGTGTAGCACCGGTAATTCCATCTATTTCATCGATTCGGGCTTTTTCGCGGCTACCGGTCAGTTCCTCTATGGCAAAGTTTTCCAGGACACTATACGGATCTGCCAGTATTTTTTCGAATTTTTTATAATCTTCGGGAGTAAAAGGGATATGATCCAGTTTGGTGAGGAGCTGTCCATCCGGTAGTGCATAGCGTAAATAATTGCCCAATAAATCCCAGAATAAAATAATACTGACGGGTTTGCATTCTCCCGTTTCACAGACCTGGGTAAAGATGCTGCTACTATAAAATTGAGGAATGCGCTCATGGCGATACAGTCTCAAAAGAATTTCTTTTTTATCATCCAAAGTTACCGCAAAGGTGTCACGCTGAATCATTTCCTGAGCACGGCAAGGTGATATAAAAAGGATAATGAAAATAGAGGAGAATAGCTTCGAAAGGAATCTGGCTTTGCCTACCATGTTGTCTATGGTCTCAAGGTGACTACCCCCTTTAATATACCGGTCAATTCAGCCAGATGTTTTTCGTACACCTGCCGGGGCAGTACATCATATTTTCGACAAAGTCCGGCAGCATAGCCTACCAGTTCACCCATCATGCCACAGGTCTTCATGACCCGGGTAGAACCAAAGGCTACATGAGTGGTACTAATATTCCTTCCGGCCATAAAAAGATTTTCAATATTCCGGGAGTACAGACAACGGTAGGGAATATTATAGGGAGCTACCCGGATATGTTTGGTGGCGGCAAAAAATTCTTCACCGGCGAAATACTTTTCATTTTCCGGATCGGGAAAATGCAGATCAATTGTCCACGTGGCGGTGACAAATCCATCCGGTTGCTTTTCCCTGGTGCCCTGACAATCATATTGATTTAAAATATAGTCGCCCATTAAACGCCGGCTTTCTCTTTTCCCTCCGATATAAGCCACCCAATCTAATTTATGATATTGGTATTTTTCTTTTTTATGGTTTTTAAGGAATGACCAGTTGCCGTAAATCGCACGAAAATTATGATCGCGGATTTCCTCGGCTTGTGTGATTGTATTAAAATTCCCATAGCCAGTTTCCCATTGCCAGTCTGCTTTATCGGCGTCGATATGATAGTCGTTTGAAAATGCCAATGCCCAGGGCGTTTCCGGAAAAGTTGAAATCTTGTCCTGAATAGAGGTATGCCAGAGATTGGAGGTACCTAAAGTGAATTCATCAGATTGTTCGGGTGCCAGGTTTTCACCGGTTTCTTCCTGGCTTTCCCTGCCCATGCGATAATCGGCACCGGCGAGATAACCGATGGTCCCATCTCCTGTACAGTCGGCAAAAAGGCGGGATGGAAATCTCAGCTCTTCGTTGCTGCGTATGTGTCTGGCTAGAATGGCCTTGATTTGATTTCCTTCTTTTTCAACGGCGTAGGCATGCATGTTTAGGTAAAGATCCAAATTTGGTTGCATGCGTACGATCTGTTCTTTTCGATCATCTCCATAACGCCTGGCATCCGGATTCGCATTGCCTGGATCGCCATTGTCCAGTTCGTGCACAATCCGTCCCAACACCGGAAAATCATTTTCGTCAGTACGGCCCATCAGATGGACGCGTATTTCTGAACTGTTGTTGCCCCCCAGTACAGGCCGGTTTTGAACCAGGGCTACTTTCAGACCCTGCCTGGCAGCGGACAGGGCAGTGCAGGTTCCGGCGATCCCTCCACCGATCACGACCAGATCGTACGTGCCGGCATTTTGTGGTGTATCTTTCAATCCCAGTAACATTTTGCGCCACTCTGACAACCCCTCCTGCTGGTTGGGAGGTTGCAAAGTCAGGTCGTCGGTGAGAAAGACTGCATCGCAACGGCCATCAAACCCAGTAAGGTCACATAAAGCAATCTGATGATTTCCGGCTTGTAGTGTAAGAGTGCCACCGTCATACCAGTGCCAGCCCTCTTTTCCACTGGCACCAAACTCTTGTTGATATTGGTCATCTATTAAAACCTCAAATCTACCTGGTCCCTTGGGAAACGGAGCCCAGTCTTTGGTTCTTACCCAAAGCCGGTACTGACCGCTCTTGTCGACGGAAAATTGAGTTCGGGCGGTGCCTACCGTGTCTCCCAGACCATGGGCAAGAAGGTAGGATGAACCCATAATATCAGTAAACTGTTGGTCGATTTTCCATCCAGCGATTTGCTCGAAGGATTCCGCTTCCAGAAAAACATTGGACTGGGCAATTAGAATACAGGGAGTAAGCAGGGCAAAGAAAATAAGAATTGATTTCAACATGCTCTCAAAATACGATAGTCTGTTCAAATGGAGCATGGATCAATGAATCAAAAATCTAATCCCTGGATGAGTGACAAAGTGAAAATCAGACCGGGAGTCCCTGCACATTTGCAAGGACCTGGCATTTCAATCTGATCACTGTGAGGATAAAAATCTTTGAGATCGAAATGATTTTCCCGGCCTGCTCCACTACTTAGTGGTTTAACCAAACATATGAGAGAGCAAATAAAATCAACCCTCAAAATTGCCTCGGGAATGCATATCCTACAAGACGCGCTCAAAAATTTAGGGAATCTTTAACCAAAACCGCCGGAAGACAAACGACCCTTATGTCCAGTGGATTCATTGTAATAGGTAAATAACGTTATTTACAGAAATCAGAAGGAATCCAAACATTAAAAATACATCATTTCTTCTGATCAATTGGAGTCTTCTATAATCAAAATTACAAGAAGACTCCTGGTCTCTTTCGCTTGAGTATGTTCACAATCAACCGAGAGTATATATTAAAAGATCCATATGTGTAAATCTCTGACTTTGTGAAAATTTTAACATTTGGATTGGTTATTTCACATAATTTTGTATCGTGATTGCGTAGTCGGTCCGGGTACCAGATAAAGCCTTCACTTTGACGTGTGAAAATTATCAGGCTATGGGACACAATTCGAGGCTTGCTGTGGTCCTTTCTCTATCGCTATTTGGAACCCCGGTCTGGGGAGATATACGCGTTTTTACTTTTGATGATACCAACAATAATGGAATCCGGGATACGGGAGAAGCACTGATTGCAGGATTGACTGTCGTTGGCGTGGACGAGTCTGGTAATGGTCTGACTTTCCTGGATGATGCAGCCGGTACATTCGTTTTACCCACCGGGGTCTTTGAGGGAAGAGTAAGGGTGGAAGTTTCCGGTTATCATGATCAGTTGTTTGCCGGAAAAAATAAACCAACCACCATATTCTTTGCTATTGATGGTCAGTCTTTCGAAGTGCCCGTCCTCAGGGAGAGGCCATTGGATCCAAACAGTACCAATGTTCTTATCCCCTGTTATGAAAAAGGAGCTTCCCTTCTGAAGAAAGATAGTCCTGCGTTCGTAAGGTTTCCCTTTGCGGCGAGAGGCATCGCTCAAATGTTCGGAGGAGATGGGCCCAATCCGATTGCCGATGCATCCATCAGCCAATTGGGGTCTACCTGGGGAGTGGCCTATCAGCGATCCTACCAGAGAGCCTTTGCCGCCACCCTATTGAAAAGACATGTCGGTCTGGGACCGGAGGGATTGGGTGCTATCTACACCGTGGATTATCGCTCTGATAAACCGGTGATCGGCTCATTTAATTTGCAGGATCTGCTGCCGGCAGTAGGACCGGTGATCGATCTGGGAACAGTAAGACGGGAGATTGTCGATATAGAAATTGATGAGACGATGCCCTATGCCCTGTCTACGATTGAAGACCGCACCCGGCGGGCCAGCTATGATATCGATGCATTTGATAAAGTGGGCATGACCGGCTATGGAGATATCGAGATGGGGGAGGATGGCAGAACCCTTTGGATAGTGAATACCCACCAACGGTCTCTGATCAAAATGGATGTAGGGGAAGATACCTTGAGGAGCAATGAACTCTATCTCGAAAATTATCTCATCGATGACTTACCCGGACTTCCCAATCTCTTTTTTCGCTTCCGGAAGTGCATTAATGCCGGAGGGAACAGCAATGTAAACGGCGCCGAAGCTTTTACGGATCCAAACCATGTGGCCTGGGACAAGAACAAATATTCTGAGGGAGGTCAGGTCGGATTCAGCCAGGCCGCTTTTAGTAACACACTGAATAATACCGATAAGACATCCTCCGCCGATCTGTATTCCACTTTTCGAAAGGGTGATTTTTCCTATGATATTCCGGTTCCTGTGGATGAAACATATAATCTCTCCCTTCATTTTGCTGAACCGGAGGATCTGATCGAAGGTGACCGACTGTTCGATATCTATTTGGGAGATCTGATTCTTATAGAGAATTTCGATATCGTTAAACACGCCGGAGGAGCCAGGAAAGCTACCGTGCTGAACCTCCAGGTACCTTCATCTGACAAGTCAGTCAAATTGAGTTTTGTCTCGAAGTTTGGTGCAAAGAGAAAAGAAGCTATCCTGGCCGGACTGGAGCTTATCGGAAGATCAATTTCAGAGTCCGGAGTATTGCGACCGTGGGCAATAGAGTTTCATAAAGGTAAAGGCTATCTCGGACTCATTTCAGACGCTTCCTATTCACAATCGCGTGAACATCTCTTTGCTTATGTACTTTCTTTCGACCCGGAAAACGTTAATGCGGGATTTCAGGAGGAGCTGGCCTTCCCTTTAAATTATCCTCGAGAAAGAGCTTCGAATGCACAACTGAAGACACCGCAGCCATTGCGTTCAGCGGCCTGGATGCCCTGGGTCTCCTCCTGGGACCAAACGATGATTCCAACCAAAGGGGAGCCACTGAGTGTACAAAATGGGCTCCTTTGTGCATACGCACAACCCATCCTCTCAGAAATTACATTCACGTCCGATGGTTCGATCATTCTGGGTCTGATGGATCGCTGGGCCCACCAGACCGGTCATCTGAACTACAGTACCCGGCTCGGCGACAGAACCCTTGTGATAGGCTATGCTGCCGGGGATATCCTGAAGGCTTTCAGCGAGGGCAATGGACTGTATACTCTGGAGAAAACCAATAGCGATGATGGTGTATATTACCGGAAGGATGACGGACCGAGCTATGAAGGGGAATTCTTCTACGAAGAGAATTTTATTTCGCCGCTGGCTCATCATGGTGAGATTGTGACGGGAGGCCAAACCATTCTGAAGGGCTCCAATACCGTAGCAGTGACTGTCCACAGTCCGATCCTCACCAAAAATCCATTTTTTCAATATGATGGTCTATTAACACAAGGACTACACTTTTACGATATCAATACCGGAAAACGAACCGGTGAATATCTTTTTGTGGAACAATTTGTCCTGGGAAAGGCGAATGGATTGGGAGACATTGTAGTGGCGGAGAATGCTGCTCCTCCGTCTGTGGGAAATTATGTTTGGTGTGATGCCAATGCTGATGGTATTCAGGATCCCGGTGAATATGGGATCGACGGGATTATCGTATCCCTTCATGATGAGGAAAATGCACTGGTTGCGTTGGATCAACAGATAACTAGCAATGGAGGAGAGTTTTATTTTGAGGATCTCTTACCCAACCATGTTTATCAACTGAGAATTGACCTGGATCAACTGGAGGCCAAAGGTTTCTCGGGAGGAGTTTCACCCCTCAACAACGGGCCGGCATTGATCGACTCGGATGGTGATGACATTGAGATCCCTGGATTTGCGATCATCGAGTTTATGACCGGGAACGACGGTCTTAACCGGGACGATCTTGATTTTGGTTTTTTAGGTCCTCAGGCATCAGATGCACAAAAAGTCCAGTGTGAAGATGTAAGCATTCTTCCTGCCAATCTACCCTGTGCCACGTTTTCCATTGCTGAAATCCGGACCTGTGCTTCAGCTAATGTTAACACTATGGTCCAGATCTATCCTTCCCTGTCCGATGCGGAAGACCAGATCAATGAAATTGTCAGTGATGTTCTGGCTTGTGGAATGGATTCCATCGTTTACGCCAGAGTAGAGGTAACCGGCGACCCGAATTGCTTCTCCATATCCCAGATTCATTTAATGGTGCAGCCGGGAGCAGGTGGCCTCATCGTTGATTTTGCCGAAGTCGTTTGTCCCACGGAACCTTTTGATATGCTTGCTTTTCTTCAGTCTCAGGGATTCAGAGGGGATGCCAGCACCGAATTTTTTCTCGACCTGGCTCATATGATGCCCTACCTTGGGAATCCAATGGCCGTCGTCCCTGCCTCCTATCCGTTCACGCTTTATTATGATGATACCATTGTAGACGGAGGATGTGGTGTACCCGGATCGGTTACGCTTTCAGAGATACCTCAGACGGAGATTTTTGCCGGTAATGACACCAGCCTTTGTGGCACTGAATGCATCGATCTTACCCTGCTTCAACCCTATTTTTTTGCAAATGGAACCGGGGCTACCGAGGCGGTTTGGTCGACCTCCGGTACCGGGGTCTTTGTTGATGATAATACGTTCGCCAACGCACATTTTTATTGTCCTGATGCCAACGATCTGGAAAACGGACTGGTGACGCTCACCCTCACCGTGATCGACGATCCTTGCGCTACTGTGCCTCCTGAATCATCCGTCAATATTTATCTGACCGCCGGTACACCAAGTTTTCTGGAAGTACCAAGGGATACAATTGACTGCTACCACCCGTTTGCGATGAACCCTGAAGCTTATGATACTTTCCCGGGTTGCCGGTTGGTATTGGAGTGTATAGATACGTTGGAAGGAGAAGTGATCGATTATGAAATTTTGCTTGGCGATTGCAGGGACATCGTTAAGCAGATTAAGAGAACCCTGCGATTTATCTATGATAAGCAGGAGTACCTTTGCATGGACACCATTACGATCCGGGCTTTACCCGATACTTTGATTTGTCCTCCTATGCGAGATAGTGTCTATTGTGTACCAGGTTATCTCAAGGATGAAAATGGACATCCATCACCGCTCGAGACAGGTGTTCCCATGGCCGGAGATATTCCCTTATGGCCCCCATTATCCAGTGAATGTGATATTGCGATTACATATAAAGATTTTGAATTCAACGGAATTTGCCCCGCTACGATTAAAAGAGAATGGTATATTAAAAATTCCTGTACCGGATTGGAGGAGTCCTGTGTCCAGTGGATTATGATTTTTGACACGACCGGGCCGGTTATTACCCGGCTCGATACCGCCGCATTTATGGTACCCATACCAGCCGGTTCACATCATTGTGAGGCGGAGATCTATATTCCCCCCATCATGGTTGAAGATACCTGCACCGGGGTCAAACAGGTAAAGGGAATGATCAATGGTCAAATCGTGGAATTGACTCTCAACGAACAGACAGGCTACTACGAGAGCCATACGAAGATCAAAGTGCCGGTTTCAGAAATCGACATCAGAAACGGCATTTTTAATCCAACCTACGTCTCCTATGAAGCGATTGACAGTTGCCATAACTTTACCAGACTGGATAGCCTGCCTCTCTTTATTGTTGACCGGATTAAACCAGTAGCAGTTTGTGATAAAGGGATCAATATCAAGGTGTCTGATTCGACTGTCTGGCTTCCGGCTACGGTATTTGATGAAGGTTCCTGGGATAACTGTGGTATCGAATTGATCCTGGCCCGCCGGAGCGACTGGGCCACAGCTTGTGGAGTAGACTTATGCGACAGTATCTTCGTCCTGGGTGCCGTAGATCATCATGATTCCCTGTATTTCGCTGTGTTGGAAAAAAATAAACACCTCTCTCAAATCGAAGCGCACTATGCTCAAACCATCGATTGGCTTTGCAAAGACGGTGGAAGTTGTACGCTGCCGTTTTTACTTGGCTGGACTTATGATTTGATGAAATGGGCGACATTGAATTGCCAGGAGCATCCTTATCCGGTGAATGATACGTATTTCGATCAGATCCTGAAATCGATGTCCAATAACCCGGAATATGATGATCTTCTGGAAGGTCTATTACCCTGCCTGATGCCAGATGATACCTTGATCCCGGAGGAGTTTCTCAGTTACTTTGTAGAGCATCAGGATCTGTACACTTCCTTTCTGGATGAATTACTACCTGCCATTTTCACGGAGACGACACATCCTTTTAGGGCACTGCTCGATTTGGGAAAGAAAATCGGGGGAGGATGGTCGAAAGAAGTACCTTTTTGCTGTGAGGATGCCTGTTCAGAGGTGATGGTGGAAATTATCGCGATGGATTATTGGTGTAATTGGAATAAGTGCTGGACTACCGTCCGGGTAGAAGATAAAACCCCACCCAGGGTGATCGCTGAGTTGGGAGATATCACCATAAGTTGTAGTGCCTATGATGTTTATTACAGGGATGCGGTTGAACAGGCACAAAGTGGTCAATTTGCGAATCTTCAATCGAAATTAGGTCGGTACGATCAGGTTTACCAAAATAGTTACGGAGAGGCACCGGCACCAGCTGCTTTTACGGTTTACGATCTCAGATGTGATTCGCAACTGGTAGAGAAAGACAGCCTTGTTTATGATGAGCACCTCGGTTATATCTGGAAGAATTATCAGACGTATCAAACGGAGTACCGGGTTGATTCCTTTCCGAGGTTTAGTGGCGAGGTGTCTGATAATTGCGGTCTGCGGGTCTGGGAAGAAATGCCATGGATATCTCTGGATGCTTGTGGAACCGGATTCATCAAACGCACTTTCAAATTTATCGGTCAATGTACCAACACGCAGAGTGGTCATCAGGTCGATACCATCACCCGGCATCAGATCATTTGGGTGACCAATGATTGTCCTATTTCGAAGAATATGTTCTCTGTCCCGGGAGATACGATCGTGTCTTCTTGTGAGATCCAATACGACGAAGGGGGAAGTGGAAATGTGGGAGGCCTGCTTGCACCTTCCGAATTGGGAGAAGCCCGCTTTTTGTCGACATCGAGTTGTCGTCAGGTGGGCATAGGATACTACGATAAAGTCTACCGTATTCTTGGAGAAGATCAGGCATGTTTCAAGATATTGAGGACCTGGTGTTTTGCTGATTGGTGTACCCTGGGGCAACCCATTGAAACATCCTGGTGGTTTTCGGAAAAGTATGCCGGAAAGATCATTACCTGCACCCAAAAGATTATTGTATACGACTCGGTTGCACCGGTCTGCGATTTCGTTGATCTTCCCGCAGAAATCATTGCCGAAGGATGTTCGCTTGACTTCAGGACCGAAGTACTCGTTCAAGACGCCTGTGGAGTGCTGGATTATCAGTGGCAAATTATCAGTATTTCCATGGGTAGCATCGTAGCAAACGGTGAGGGAACGATTACAGGCCACGAGACCGGATCTTTCCTGATCGCAGCAGACGGACTGGAGCCGGACGGATACACGTTGCGATCGATTGTCAGTGATGGGTGCCGTAATGAGAGCCGGTGCCAGCAAGATTTTACCGTGATTCCAAATAAAAAGCCCACTCCGGTTTGCATCAGTAGTCTAACCGTTGAACTGAATCCTATGGACTTAGATCAGGACGGAACAGCGGACACCGCTATGGTCACCATCTGGGCAGAGGAATTTGATCGTAGCAGTATCGCCGCTTGTGGGGGAGATGACTCTGCCCTTGAATTCAGACTTAGTTTCGATGAGGGAGAAATTCTTCTACCCGGTGCCGATGCGGATCAATTGACGTTGGGTTGTCAGCATACCGGGGTAAACCGGTTACGGCTTTTTGTGGTGGATGAAAATCAAAATTGGGACTATTGTGTAGTAAATCTGATTGTCCAGCAAAATATGGGAGGATGTTTGCAAACCGGAGACCAAATGGGTCCGGAGGCTTTTACATTTACTCCCTATTCAAGACCCGAACGGACTGAACAGTATCGTGATAACCACCCGTTGGAAGTATCGAATGGTGCTCAGCCGGGAGATATTGATAGACAACTGGAATGGATAAATTCAGAATTGGCTGGCAACTCTTTCCAGCTTTACCAGAACTTTCCGAATCCATTTACTGCAGAGACCAGCATCGGTTTTGATCTTCCTTTCTCAGATAATGTACAGTTGGTTATTTATAATCTGAATGGCAAGATACTGTGGGAAAGGTCGGATAGCGGCTTCCAGGGGTATAATATCTGGAAAATCAAAGCGATCAATTCCCTGCCGGAAAATGGATTATTATACTATAAATTGAAGTACAAAGATCAGGTGGCCATCAAGAAAATGGTAATGCTCCGTTAAACCTCTATGCCATTGATCTAATTTTTGTAAGATCGTTAATCCTCAGTCCTTATCCCGCTGATGAAATAAATTATATTTGGCTGAAATTAAGGCACTAAGATTTGTATGGAGTACAGCCAGATAAAAGTGGATACGGAGGAGGCCAGATCACTTGCATTTAAATACTATAATTTTACCGGGGAGATTACTGCCCTACCTGGCGAAGTGGATTTTAATTTTTATCTGAAGAATGAAATAGGAGAATACATTCTAAAAATCTGCCGTCCCGGTACCACTTATGAGTATCTTGATTTTCAGGTACAGCTTATTAAATATCTGACTGCGCAGCATTTTCCCTTATCTATTCCTGAAATCGTCCCGTCAAATCAGGGCAAGGACTTTATTCAGGTCGGACCGGATCGATACCTGAGGATGCAAACCTGGGTGCACGGGGTCATGCTGGATGAAATACGACCCCGGACGCAAGCCCTGCTCCACAGCTGGGGAAGATCCTGTGGTGCTTTTTCTGAATATTTACAGGGATTTGATCACCCGGCAGCATACAGAGAGCAAAAATGGGATCCATCAAAAGCACTGCGGGCGAGAATTTATTCTCCATATTTTCAATCGGATGAAGAAAAGGAAATTGCCAACTATTTCTGGAATTTATTTGAAGATTTGGTGCAACCTAAATTGGCTGGACTACGGAAAAGTGTAAATTATAATGATGCACATGGGCATAATTTATTGGTAAACGGGGACTTAAAGGATCCGGTTATTTCCGGGGTCATCGATTTTGGTGATGCGATTTATACAGAAACCGTAAACGAGCTGGCTATTGCCTGTGCCTATGCTGCCATGGAAATGCCCGATCCCCTTCAAGCGGCAGCAATTGTTGTCCGTGGATATCATGAAGTGCATCCGTTGACAGAAGCTGAACTTTCGGTTTTATATTCCCTGATCGCAGCCCGACTTTTACTCACCGTTTCTTATGCGGCCTGGAACAAATATCAGGAGCCCGAAAATGAGTATTTATTGATCAGTGAAAAACCGGCCTGGCAATTATTAAAAAAGTGGAGATTTATTTCGCCTGATTTTGCTCATTTTCGTTTTCGTGAAGAATGTGGTTTGTCAGCATGTCCGAAAAATAGTCAGTTTCTACAGTGGTTAAATAGAAATAGAGATGAGATCACTCCGGTCATTTCGTTGGAAAATAAGAAAGTTGTCTCCCTTGATTTATCGGTGGGAAGTCTGAGCCTGGGAAACAATAGCAATTTTGACCGTATCCGGAATTTCTCCCGGAAAATTAAGCGGATACTGGAAGATGAGGATGCAGCAATGGCGATCGGAGGTTATGGAGAAGTCCGGCCGTTATATACCACGGAAGATTACCGCACCGAAGGAAATAACGGATCCCGTTGGCGCACAGTGCACCTGGGGTTGGATCTTTGGTCAGGGGAGGGAACTGAAGTTTATGCTCCTGTTGATGGAGTAGTATACAGCCTCCAGAATAATGTGGGTGATCGAAACTATGGACCTACGATCATACTAAGACATGAGCCTCAGCCAGATCTGGTTTTTTATTCTTTGTACGGCCATCTTAGTCTCGAATCTCTAGATCTGATCAAGGTTGGGCAAAGGATTAAAAAAGGAGATAAGATAGCTGCTATTGGTGCCCCTCCAATTAATGGAAATTGGCCTCCCCATCTTCACTTTCAGGTGATGCTTGATCTATTGGGCTACTCGGGTGATTTTCCCGGAGTAGCTTATCCCGAAGAGAAAACAACCTGGCTCAGCATTTGTCCCGACCCGCATGTTTTTTTTGGCGTAGAGTCTTTTCAGCCGCAGATAAATGTTAGTGAGGATCTTTTTCGTAAAAGAAAGGAGATTTTAGGCAGAAACCTTAGTCTATCCTACGACAAGCCACTGCATATTGTCAGGGGATTTATGCAACATCTCTATGACGACCAGGGTCGTCGCTATCTTGATACGGTAAATAATGTAGCCCATGTTGGTCACGAACACCCTTCCGTGGTCAATGTGGCTCAACGGCAAATAGGAGTGTTAAATACCAATACCCGTTACCTGCATGAAAACATCCTGCTTTTTGCCGAAGAACTCCTGTCTACATTTCCTCCGGAGTTGTCAGTAGTTTATTTTGTGAATAGTGGCAGTGAGGCCAATGAATTGGCTCTGCGTATGGCGGAAACTTATTCCGGTAGGAAAGAAATGATTGCCGTTGAGTCCGGATACCATGGGAATACCAGTCGGTGTATCGAAGTCAGTCATTACAAGTTTGCCGGTAAAGGAGGAACGGGTGCACCTCCTCACACATATACTGTGCCAATCCCTGATAATTATCGAGGCCTGTATTCGGGTAATGATGCGGGAATAAAATATGCCGGACATATTCGTGAAATGATTGGCAAAATGGATGAAGAAGGTAAAGCCCCGGGAGGATTTATCTGTGAAAGTATTTTAAGTTGTGGAGGCCAGATCGTCTTACCGGAAGACTATTTAAAGGAAGCCTATGCTGCGGTGCGATCTGCAGGGGGACTTTGTATTGCTGATGAAGTACAAGTAGGCATGGGAAGAGTGGGTAAGTCTTTTTGGGCTTTTGAATTACAAAATGTAGTTCCGGATATCGTAACCATTGGTAAACCGGTTGGAAATGGACACCCATTGGGCGCGGTGGTTACCACCAAAAGCGTAGCGGATTCATTTACGAATGGAATGGAATATTTTAATACGTTCGGGGGTAATCCAGTCTCCTGTTCGATAGGCCGGGAAGTATTAAATATTATTCAAAAAGAAGGCTTACAAAAAAATGCGCTGGAAACCGGCAACTTTTTGATCTCTGGTCTTAACCGGCTTAAAGAAAGATTTAATTTAATCGGTGATGTACGCGGTCGCGGATTATTCATAGGAGTAGAATTAATAAATAATCCGGAGGGCCGGTATCCCGCCAGTGCAGAAGCGCAGCATTTTATTAATCTGATGCGTTTACGTGGGATATTAATGAGTATTGACGGACCGCATAATAATGTGATTAAAATTAAACCTCCTTTGTGCTTCACCCAAATAGATGCTGAATATCTTCTGGCAAATATGGAATTGATTTTATCTGGAACATATTTCACTAAACATTTCACATAGTTATCAGTTCTATCAATAAAGGCGTACACGAACTAATCCGGTTTGCCAGGAGCAGTTTGCGTTTCTGTTCCTTACATACTTCTCTCTGATATAATTCTTTATAGCTGGTCTGACTGGCTGGTGTCTGCTCAACGAGGCTTGTTCTGCGAGTGTGACTGATGTCACACATTTTCATGATGGATGTCATCATTTGCTCTTCCGAACTACTCTAAGTTTGATCTCGTAATTAAAAATGATATACAATGAAAGCTATTCAATCCATATTCAGTTCAAGTTTAGTAATACTTGTCGTTTGCATGGGCAACTTAATAGCTCAGGAGCAGGTAATCTACCAATTGGAGCCCTCCAGCCAAATGACTATCAGTGGTACCTCTTCCCTACACGACTGGGAATCTACGGTAGAGCAAATCGAAGGAACAGCAACATTCGTCATGCAGGGAACGGAAATCGAGGATATAAAGGGTCTGGTAGTTACCATTCCGGTCAAATCGATCAAAAGTGGAAAGTCAATCATGGATGGTAAGACTTACAAGGCTCTACTTGAGGACAAATATCCTAACATCACATTCAGTGGTAAAGGCATTGAGAAAATCAGCATGGGAAAAATCCTGGTTAAGGGAATTTTAAACATTGCCGGAGTAGAAAAAGAAGTCAAGATTCCGGCAGACTATGAAATAAACAAACAAAAGTTGAGTGTCAATGGAACCCTTGATCTTAAAATGACAGATTTTAATATTGAGCCTCCCACCGCATTGATGGGAACATTAAAAACTGGTGATGAAATAAAAGTTTCATTTACCTCAGAATTAATCAAAGAAATATTGTAAAAAATAAAAATTAAGATTAGATAATCAACAATTAAAGGTTTTAACTATGAAAAATACAATTATAACCTCGATCGTATTATTTAGTATGAGCCTGCTTGTTACAGGATCACTAAATGCACA
>JAGQWZ010000444.1 GCA_020436835.1 Saprospiraceae bacterium
ATCGGCATCGTCCCGGGCGATGGGTGCATCATTGACAGCATGAACCTTAATAACGGCGGTAGTTTGTTGGCATTCACCCGAGTTATTGCAAATCTGGTAACGGAAAGAGTCGATACCATAGAAATCACGATTGGGAGTATATTTGATCAATGCCTTATCTCGTTCGAAGACAGCATGACCATGTCTGCCATCATGAATTACCGATAGTGAACTGGAGTCAATGGTTTGATTTAATTGTCGATCATTCATTAAGACCCTTACCCTGACTGAAACATCTTCCGATACTTCAGCGAAGTCTGGCTTCACCCAAAGCTCCTGTGAATAAAGGCTTACAGCACTAAAGAATAGGGTATAAAACAATACCCAATGTCTTAAGCATTTGTAGATGTTTGCCTCATTGCACTTTTCGACCAACATTCCGCAATCAATTGTGGGACCAATGGCACAAATTATAAATATTAGGAAAATTTATATCTGTGAGTTATCCACAACAGTTGAGAATTCGATTTCCAAAATGATGAAATCCAAATACCTCGTACTTTAAGCACACAGGACGGCTACCGACGCAATTCGGCAGGTAGAGTTGTCAGTCGAGATCCCGGGCAGATCAATTTTAGGTTGTAGAATGCTGTTCTCTAGAACGTAAGAGTGGCATTCAGCGCAAAAGGATTAATTAAACAGGTTGTTCTGAAATGTGATGTTTTTGTCTATTGTATTGTCTTGAATCCGGCTAAACGGTACACATTGGGAGCCTCAGAGTTCTTGTAGCAGGGATGAAAGTCATGCACTCAAATGGTATGTTTAGATGAAATTTCCTGCATAAAAAAAAGCCTTGCCACCACTGGCAAGACTTTTTTCGTGATCGAGCTGGGGCTCGAACCCAGGACCCACGGCTTAAAAGGCCGTTGCTCTACCGACTGAGCTACTCGATCTCCTTCGCAAATTTGCGACCGCAAAGATACAATCTAAAAATTTTTACGCAACTCTGTGATGAAGAAATTCAATCAGAGGTTAAAATATGGTCAATTCAGCAGATTACTGATAGAGATAAGTGCCTGTTTGATGATACCTCCTGGTCCGGGAAGGGTGAAAATAATTTCGAAACCATCTTAGCCCGGAAGACCCGGTAGGCACTGTAGTTAAGTGTGCCGATTACTCCAGGTCACTTTTGATTTGATCGATCTCCCTATATCTTGTTGAACCGCAAAATTTCTCTTCCGGTTTTCGTCTTTACCCATAGATAATAACTACCTGACCGAAGATCAGAAACATCAATGGAATTACCCGCTTGTGATTCTACACTAAACACCTGCTGACCAGTCAGGTTAAAGACTTTGAAGTCAATGATTTCAGTATCCAGATTTATATAGATATGGTCAGTGGCAAGGCTTGGATATAGGGAGATTTCGGAAGATGCAGACCGCTTGACGGTAATGATCGAAGAATATTCAATGGATCCATCCAGGTTTAAAATCTTGAGCCGGTAGTAGGCTTGTCCGGGCGGTTCTAAGTCTGAAACAACGTACTCTTTTAATCCTTCCTGACCAGTTTGTGGAGGTAACTCACCAACTGAACTAAAGAGTCCTTCGGAACCCGACTCGGATCTCTCCAGGACAAATTTTTCCACCTCTGATTCATTTGCGGTCAACCAGAAAATGTCATTGGTAAACTCCTGAGCGGAGATCGAAAAATCGACTAATTCTACCGGGAGGAGCGCATTTGGAGGATAGACGTAATCGACACATTCTTCATCCAGCGATTGAATATTGGTGCAACACAGCGGATTCATGTTAGCTGCCCCGGATGCACTCGAAATGTGGCCCAGTCCCAACGTATGCGTCAGTTCGTGGGTAAGCATCAGCCCATAAGTTTCGTTGCTGCACATACAGGCTCCCACCCCATTGTTCACCACCACATAGCCAAATGCCCCGGAGTACCAGGAGGCGCCATCGTAAGAATGGGTTCCAGATCCATACAACCCTCCGACCGCCAATACACCTTCGCATCCATCCAAATCTTCGATTGCATCACATGGATCATTAAACTGAACCAGGACATGACGACTGTCACCCCATTGACTGGTGATAAATGCAGGAAGATTGGTCCCCTGATTACTGCCGCCACAGATCGGTGTGAATCCGCTAAAAGTCCCTCCATCAGAGATATTGATTCCCAGGTAGGAATTATTCAGATTATTGATGGCTTGCTGAACATAACTGAACGCATTGGCGCAAAAATCATCTCCCGATGCTTCGTAATGTACATTTAGAACCTGATCAGGAAAACTCAACCAACGATAATTGCTTCCTGATCCAATAAATGTACAGTGGCCCGGAGCTGCCCTTGAATTTCCTTCTTTAATTTCGGTTTCAACTGTACTGACCACTTTTGTCTTGTCCCATATATCCCGACCAGAAAGGGTGCCTCTAAGGTGGTCCAGTAGCTCATCCCTTCTGTAGATCGTCAATGGCTCATATTGAAGGGTATTACTCAGGTGGAATTCGTCAGCCTTGTGAATGGGATACCAAACCCGCTCATTTTCTATTTCCATTTCTTCCAAAACATAGTATTGGAAGCAAATTGGTTGGAGCATACCATCCGGTCTCCTGGCTGAGAATAATAGGTAGGTTTGGCCAACATCCAGATCGATGTCTCCGAACATAATCCGGTGGAGTTCCCCAATGCTTCGTTCCCATTTTTCAATCTGTACTACCGAATTTGGCAGGTAGTCTCCCTTGATCGATTCCGTAACTCTGAGGCGATATCCAAAATGGGTAATATCCTGTTGATGTCTCGTATATTCACTCTCACATTTCAGCACCAAGACGCAATCCGCTCGAGCACTCAATGCGGCCAGATTGGAAAATGGCTTTATTGTCGTGGCGCCGTTATTAGATGGAAAGATTAGCCAGAGAAATACCGATAGAATTGCGAATTTCCAATAAGATACACTAGTCATTTATTCCCTTTAGTTCAATTGTGACCGGTGTTCGTATGGATATCAACCCGGAGAAAGAAGTTGATGCCGGGTTGTCTGCAGAAACATGGTAGATATAGAAGAAACGGTAAAGGGACCTGAAAATTTCTTTCAAAGGGATAAAAACAAAAAAGTGCATGAAGTATTCCTCATGCACCCTTAATATCCGTTCCTTAAAAAAAATCAGAGTCTGTGAATCTTTCTAACCGAAACTGAATGGTCGTCGGTAATTCTTAAATAGTGTATTCCAGGTGAAAGCTGCCTTAGGTTGAGGGTGATCTTACTTAGGTCAGCCACGTTATTTGAATCATATACTTTTTTACCACTGACATCCAAAATCTCGACCCTATTAATATGGGCCAACCCTGGATTTTCAATATGAATTTGCTCGGAGGCTGGATTCGGATAAATAGAATAAGTCGGTGACTCCTCTAATTTCAGGGAATTGATCAGTGCGATGTTTTCTTGCTGTGAATCATCACCAACCAAAGGAGCATAGGACGGAGCCCCGATGATTAAGGAGTAATCTTCAGTCTGACCATAATAGGGCTCAAAACATGGGCCCGAAATATTGAATCCGGAATAGGTCGCAATAGCCCTGACACGCAGTGCTTTACCCTGTTTAGCGGTGGAAGGAATCTTGATTTTACCCTGATGCAATTTGGCTTTTTGTGAGCTAAAGACTTCTTCACCGTTGTCATTAAAATCACTATCACCATTGTAGTCGATAAAAACTTTTACATTCTGCACATTTTGATTTCCGGTATTGATCGAGAGGTCATAAGTTGAACTTGGCTGAACGGACATCATACTGCACCAATGGTCCACATAGCCGCCATCTTCTTTAGTAGTACCTGAATGTTCGACAAAACTTCCCAATTGAAAATCAATAATTCCAAGGCCAAAGTTGTTGTCCACGATTTTTGTCTGGGGTATACAGGAGGGATTGGATGGATTGGAAGATGGGACAGGAAGATCACCGGAAGAAAACTTCCAACCGAGCCGTAATGTCTCCAAAGTTGCTTTCATCCTGCTAACCTGTCCCGGTGTAAACTCATATTGGCACTCCTGACTGGAGTAATCCATAAAATTGTGAACAAATAATTCGTTCGAATATCCGCCGTCACAAACATTAGTACCGGCGACATTGCAATTTCCGTTTGAACGACGGTGAGGAGGTGTATCCGCAATGCAATCCCCATTGAATGGGCCGCACCCGGTCAATGAGGGACATCGGTCTCCTATACCGTCACGATTATAATCATCACCTTCAAAAGTGTGAAATAGTCCCAGGCTATGCCCTACCTCATGAATCAAAACCGTACCCAACCGGGTAGTGGTTTTCAGATCAAAAGGTACCTGGACATCCGTTTCATATCCAAAGGCATTATACAGAATTGTGACACCATCCAGGGCAGGGTTTCCACCGGGAAACTGGGCAAAACCCTGTATGCCGTTTTTACCCCCGTTATCTTCGATCTCCTGTACTACCCAGATATTTAGATAGTCTCCTGCCGGCCAATAACTTAGAGCTTTCACTTTTTGCTCATTTAGTTCGGTGATGCCTTTTGTTTCATAACAATCACCACCCACACAGGTGCCACGCGCATCTACCCTGACGATTCCGTTGCTTGGATTACAGGATGGATCTCTTTTGGCTAGCGAAAATTGAATACCCGCTCCGGCTACGCTGTACCCATCGGTCCCTGCAAACGCCTTGTTAAGGCGATCGATGGCACTGTAAATCTGGGCATCAGTGATATTCACCTGGGAGCCAATTTTTTGACCTGTATGTAAAATGTGGACTACGACCGGAATAGTAGTAACTTCAGAATCAAAGCTACGGTCATGCCGTTTCACCGCGTGATTCAGCAGTTCGTTACGGTCATTAATTAATTGTAGAAATCCGGGGTTTCTTTTGATTGCCGCATCAATTTTGTCATCAAAACCACATCGAAGTGTTTGAGAGTTGGAGGAAATAAATGGGGCAATACACAAGAGTAAGATCATTATCTTATTCATGGTCTGCATTTGCTGGTTATCAATAAATCTCAGTTACCTGCAAGACCAAAGATTTTGCCAGAATACCTGCCCCTACTCAGATGTAAATAAGTAGTTATACATATTCTTTTGGCCTACAACCTTTATGTAAGACAATACTAAATCACATTTTAATTTGTAAATATGTTAGTCCTGTTGAGAAATGATCTCGATGACCTGACCTTCCTGGGCGAGAATTGTGTTTTCAAATATTGTTTTGGCTTCATGCAACAATACCGAAGGATCTTTGTAGCGGGTACTAAAATGACCAATGAGTAATTCTTTTACACCAGCTTTTTTGGCAATGAGTGCCGCCTCAACGGAAGTACTGTGGCCTCTTTTCCGCGCCTCGTCCTTGAGGTTCTCACCAAAGGTTGTTTCATGATAAAGCAAATCGACGCCCCTTATCCATGGAATTAACTTTGGCGAATATCGTGTATCGGAACAGTAAGCAAAGCTCAAAGGAGGGCGTCCGGGTACTGTAAGTAGATCGTTTTCGATAATACTACCATCCTCCCTTTCCCAGTCAGCGCCATTTTTAAGCTTTTCAATCTGATGGTATGGTACCTGCCAGTGGGCGATTGCATCCCCATCTATCTTGCGTTTGGCAACCTTTTCCTTGAAGAGATAACCGGTGGTAGGAATCCTGTGATCTAGCGGTAAAGTATAAACCCGCAGATTCTCCGTTTCCAGGATTTTATAGTGTTTATTGGTATCAAGTTCTGTAACCTGACACTGGTATCGCAGATGAATGCCGGTAATTTCATAAATGGTATCCAGGTATCGCCTCAGTCCAGGAGGTCCAAAGAGATACAAGGGATCTTTTCGGCCAAACAGACTATAGGAGGTAATTAAACCCGGCAGGCCAAAAAGGTGGTCACCATGCAAATGTGAAATAAATATGTGATTGATCCTGGACCTTTTTACCCCGAACTGGGATAACCGGTCCTGGGTGCCTTCACCACAATCTATCAGAAATATTCCTTCCGGGGTATTCAGTGCCTGAGCACTCGGATGGCGGTCTGGAAGGGGAACAGCAGCATTGGTACCCAGGATATGTATATCCCAAGGCATGCACTACTCTTCTTCCAACTCTTTTTCCAGTTGGTCCATGTAGATATAGTCAGTCGCTTCACTCACCGAAGGTATCACCTGAAGAATGGTATCCAGGCGAGATATCTCAATAAGCTTTTTCACAGCAGCATGTTGTACTCCTGTCACAATGAAAGTTCCTGCTCCTTTCCACAACCTATTGCCGGTAAGTATTGCACTGAGTCCGGAGGAATCAACATACTTTACATTGGATAGATTCAAGATAAAATTGGGTATGCCCTCATTTCGAAAAATGACAAACTCTGATTTCAGATCCGGTGCCACGATGGAATTGAGATTTTCCACATCGAGCGTCATAATGGCATATCGGTCTTGCTTATCTATTGAATACTTCATTTCTATTCTTCGTTCGCGGCTGCGAAGGTACAAAGAATAGGAATAAACCACTTCAAAATTGTTCAATTTAGCGATTTGACCGGATGCCTGGGGTCCACTGCCTGTGCAAATGATGGCTGTCATTACTGGTATAGATGCAATTTTTACCGGCGCAACAACCAAGTTAACCCGCTACACGTTATGTTATCGTACTATTAAATTCCGAACTAATATCCGGTGATAACGTCTTAGTATTGAAAACATGCAATTACGGCAGCAATCGGCGATCTTGTCAGAGAACATTAGTATGGCATGATTTTCCTGCAGCATTAATTGATGGACAAACGTATTGTTACTTCGTGTAATTAATAGTATTATTGTTTTACAAAGTCTTAAGCATAAACATTTATGAATAATAGGTTCTCACCAGAAATCAAAGAAATCATCAGAGCCAGTCGCAACGAAGCACTGAGACTGGGAAATGATTTCGTGGGTACAGAACATTTACTACTAGGCATCCTGTCGGGAAAGGATTATCTGGCCAACCGGGTGCTTGAGTCCCTCGATGTAGACATCACCGAGATCAAGGAGTATACGGAGAAAGCGGTGGATAGCAAACGGGGCAAATCGGAAGATTTTACCCCAGATCAAGACAGTGAGCGTAAAATGATCGAGGAAAGGCTTGACAAACATGCCGAAAAGGTCTTGAAGGTTTCCTTACTTGAGGCTAAGGTGTTGAAAAATGACGAGGTAAACCCGGAGCACCTGATGTTGTCTATCCTAAAACACAAAGACAACCGTGCTTCTAAAATATTAAGTCAGTTTGATATTGACTACGACACCTATAAGAACGAGTTGTACTACCTGATCGAAGAAAAGGAAGAATACGATCAGGATATATATTCTCAATCCACCTCTGATCCGGATATGCCTTTGGAAGACGAACCTGGTGCAAGCCGCTACCAGCGAAAGGGCAGCACCAAATCGAGAACTCCGGTCCTGGATAATTTCGGGCGGGATATCACCAAACTGGCTGAAGAAAGTAAGTTAGATCCGATCATTGGAAGAGAAAACGAAATCGAACGGGTATCTCAAATATTAAGCAGAAGAAAGAAGAACAACCCGATTCTGATTGGAGAACCCGGAGTGGGTAAGACCGCCATCGTAGAGGGTCTGGCAATCAGGATCAATCAAAGAAAGGTGTCGCGAACTCTTTTCGGAAAACGCATTGTAATGCTGGATCTGGCTGCGCTGGTGGCTGGCACCAAATACCGGGGCCAATTTGAAGAAAGGATGAAAGCCATCATGAATGAGTTGGAAAAATCCCGGGACGTCATTCTCTTTATCGATGAGATCCACACGATAGTGGGTGCAGGTGGCGCCACAGGTTCTCTGGATGCATCAAATATTTTCAAACCCGCTTTAGCCCGGGGTGAACTACAATGTATTGGAGCTTCGACGCTTGATGAATACCGTCAGTATATCGAAAAGGACGGTGCGCTCGATCGTCGTTTTCAGAAGGTGATGGTAGATCCGCCTTCCGCTGAAGAAACCGAGCATATTCTTAAGAATATAGCCCCCAAATACGAAGAATTCCACAATGTGGACTACAGTGAAGAAGCCATTAAAGCTTGTGTTAAGCTTTCTGATCGCTATGTAACCGATCGTTTCTTACCGGACAAAGCAATCGACGTACTTGATGAAGTGGGTGCCAGGGTACACCTCAAGAACATTCATGTTCCCAAGCATATTGAAGAGCTGGAGAAGCGAATTGAAGAACTGAAAGAAAGCAAGAATCAGGCAGTAAAGAATCAGCAATATGAAAAAGCGGCAGATCTTCGGGATCAGGAGTCCCGCTTAGTGAGACAGCTGGAAGAATCGAAGATCAATTGGGAAGAGGATTCAAAGACCAAGCGGTTTCCAGTCAACGAAGAAGATATTGCCGAAGTCGTCGCAATGATGACGGGCATACCGGTTCAGCGAGTTGCACAGAGCGAGAGCAAGAAGCTAGTCCATATGACCAAGGATCTGAAAAGGGCCATCATCGGACAAAATGAAGCGATTGAAAAGATCACCAAAGCAATTCAGCGAAACCGGGTAGGACTCAAAGACCCCTCCCGGCCGATTGGATCATTTATATTTCTGGGCCCTACCGGTGTGGGTAAAACGGAATTAGCCAAAGCACTTGCTCGCTACATGTTTGATTCGGAAGATTCACTTGTGCGATTGGATATGAGTGAGTACATGGAGAAATTTAGTGTGAGTAGATTAATCGGGGCACCTCCCGGGTATGTCGGTTATGAAGAGGGAGGTCAATTGACGGAAAAAGTCCGGAGGAAGCCTTATTCAGTGATATTGCTTGATGAAATCGAAAAGGCACACCCGGATGTGTATAATATTCTGTTGCAGGTACTCGATGACGGACAACTGACCGACGGCCTGGGGCGCAAGGTTGATTTTAAGAATGCCTTGATTATCATGACTTCAAACATTGGTGTACGTCAATTGAAGGACTTTGGTCAGGGAGTGGGATTTGCTACCAAATCACGTCAGGAAGCTGCCGACCAGTATTCCAAGAGTGTGATCCAAAACGCTTTAAAACGCACTTTCTCACCGGAATTTTTGAATCGTATTGATGACGTGGTCATCTTTAACAGTCTGGATCAAGACCACATCCTGGAGATTATCGATATTACATTGAAAGAGCTTTACCAGCGACTGGAAGGAATGGGATATCAGCTAACGCTGTCTCCGGAAGCAAAGGATTTTGTTGCAGAAAAAGGGTTTGATCCACAATTTGGCGCCAGACCGCTGCACCGGGCGATACAAAAATATATTGAAGATCCATTGGCCGAATATATCTTAAACGAGACACCTCCGGAGGGTTCTATCCTGGAAGCTGTTTTACGGGAGGACAAGGAAGGTTTGGATATCATAGCCAAAAAAGTGGAATCGGACATCAAATAGTGCGGTAGATGTTTCCGTAAATCGGCGTTCTCTTTGCCATCGGGCTTTGACAATGCCGGAAAAGGAACTGGAGTGGAATTTGCCTAAATTTAAGGTTGTAAACAAATTATTAATTAAAGTATAAACATTTGAATAGAAGACATAAATCAGGTTCATCGAAATCGGACAACTTTTCTTATCGCACAAACAGGGAAATCCAGGTCCCTGAAATCAGATTAGTCGGTGACAATTTTGAAGAATTGAGTGAAACCATTGGCCAGGATATTGAGACTGGCATTTACAGGACAAGAGTGGCTTTAGACTGGGCTCACGAAATGGGCCTTGATCTCGTGGAGATATCTCCTAAGGCGAATCCACCTGTATGTAAGATTATTGATTATCGCAAATTCATTTACGATAAGAAGAAGAAGGACAAAGAAATAAAGGCTAAAACGGTCAAAACGGTTATCAAAGAAATCCGGTTCGGACCCAATACGGATGACCATGACTTTGACTTCAAGCTGAAACATGCAAAAAATTTTCTGGAAGATGGCGCCAAAGTCAGGGCTTTTGTACAGTTTCGAGGCCGGGCGATCGTTTTCAAGGACAGGGGTGAACTGCTCCTGCTTCGATTTTTGAAAGAATTGGAGGAATATGGCACGGCAGAAGAACTTCCCAAACTGGAAGGAAGAAGAATGTCGGTTATCGTTTCTCCCAAGAAAAGAAAATAGACTCCATCAGAAAATAAGTTTGTAAAAGTTTAAGCTTTGGAATTACCAAGGCTTTTTATACCTTTGCACACCCTCTGAAAGAGGACGTAAAATTTATTATCAGTTATGCCTAAAATGAAGACTCATTCCAGTGCAAAAAAGCGCTTTAAGGTCACTGGTTCTGGTAAAATCAAACGCTTTCAGGCTTATACCTCACACATGATGCGTAATAAGAGCAAAAAAGCGAAAACAAGGTTGGTAAAATCTACCCTGGTCAGTGATGCAGACCACTCCAGAATCAAAAGACTGTTGTGCGTTTAATTCCATTGGTTTAATAAAATTCAGTAAACAAGAGCTACAGGCAAGTATTCAAGATCAGAATCCCTGTACTCTATAAACAATTTATCATGTCTAGATCAGTAAATGCTGTTGCTTCAAGAAGAAGACGAAAGAAGATCTTAAATCAGGCGAGAGGTTATTTTGGCGCCAGGTCTAATGTATACACCGTAGCTAAAAATGCTGTGGAAAAAGGTCTCTCCTATGCATACAGAGATCGCAGGAATAAGAAACGTAGCTTCCGACGCCTCTGGATTGCAAGGATTAATGCCGGTGTCAGACAGCACGGATTGTCCTATTCCAAATTCATTCACCTCCTGGCTGAGAAGAATATAGATCTAAACCGGAAAGTGCTGGCAGACCTCGCTTTAAACCATCCTGAGACTTTTGCCGCAGTGGTCAACCACGTAAAGTAATTTCCTTTTCCAGGACAAAGTAAGCTTAGATCGATTAGTTTAAACTCGATCTCTCGATCTGCCAATGCTATTTGCGCATGGCTTCGACAGGATCCAATTTGGAGGCCTGATTTGCTGGAATTAGCCCGGAGAAGACTCCAATGATAATGCTGAGAATGAGGCCGAAAGCTACATTCTGGAGGGACAAATACAATTCAAAATCGATCACCTGGGTCAATATTTTCATCAAGACAAAAACGATCAAAAGTCCCACCAGACCCCCCAGGATACACAAGACGATCGCTTCGATTAAAAATTCCAGCAGGATGAAATAGCGTTTAGCACCCAGTGCTTTCTTTATACCAATAATATTGGTCCGTTCTTTTACACTGACAAACATAATGTTTGCAACACTGAACATTCCAACCAGAATAGCGAAAACACCGATTAGCCAGCCGGCAACATTCAGCACTCCAAAGATGGAATCGAGAAACTGGGTAATAATGGATATCTCATTAATGGAGAAATCATCCGATTCGCGCGGTTTTAATCTTCGGTGAGCACGAAGTACACCGGTCACCTCATCCTTGAGCTCGGAAACACTTGCACTTTCACTGGCCTTCACATTAAGTTGCGTCCCCCATGGATTATTACGTAAGCGGACGTCGCTCATTTTCTTTGCCAAAGGGTATGAAAGGAAAACAGCCTCATCATAGTCTAACGGATTCACCAGCGACTTACCCGACTTCTCAAAAACTCCAATCACCTGAAGAGTTTTACCCATTAACTTGACACTCTTGCCAATGGGATCGAGGGCTCCAAACAGCTCCTCTGCGATCGTGTAGCCTAAAATTATCTTGTTACTTCCATGTTCATACTCAAAAGGGGAATAATACCTCCCCTGATCCAGTTGCATTCCGAAAATGTCGGCATACTCGTATGTTGCCGCCAGGACAAAAGCTCCTTCGACGTTATTAGAGCGATACTTTATCGTTCTTGATCCGATACGTACGAGGAAGGAGACTTCCGATGCGGTCCTGACCCGGGTTCTTATTATCTCGTAGTCTTCGATGCTCGGTACTGGTCTTTGAAAATATTTCCAATACGTTTGCCCCGGATCCTCCGCCCATGGCAGCTTGGTTATGTAGATCACATCATTTCCGAGTTGCTCAAAGCTTCCCTTAATGTTGTCCTCCAGCGAGTCTACGGCAGACATCACAGCAATAATGCAAAAGATCCCAATGGTAATTCCGAGCAATGAAAGGAAACTTCTCAACTTGTTTGCCCTTAACTGATGGAAGGCCTGATCGAAGCTTTCGTAGAGAATCCGTAAGATGATACGCATGGGCAGGCTATTCGAATGGTGCTAATTTAGAGAGTTTATTGACTCTTTGCACCTGAATTCGATCAATCAACAGAAACTATCTGCTAAGCAACCGTGAATAGCAATGAATCAACTGTGGCAAGAGATAAGTTTTTCTATTTTTGTGGTGCTTTTTAAAAAAGGTACCTTAATGAAGTCAAAATTATCGCAGTTTAGCTTTAACCTGCCTAAAAATCTTATTGCATCATATCCTTCGGAACACCGGGATGAAGCACGTCTTTTAGTGGTAAATCGGAAAACCGGTGAAATTGAGCATCGGATCTTTAGAGATATACTCGATTACTACGATGATGGAGACGTAATCATTTATAACAACACGAAAGTGTTTCCTGCCCGTCTATATGGACGGAAGGAAAAGACCGGAGCTAAAATTGAGGTTTTCCTCCTGCGCGAGCTTAATAAGGAAGCCAGACTTTGGGATGTACTGGTAGACCCGGCCCGAAAGATTAGAGTGGGCAATAAGCTTTATTTTAAAGACAGTGAAGACAATGATGTACTCGTGGCCGAAGTCGTTGATAACACAACGTCCAGAGGACGTACCATCCGTTTCTTCTATGACGGCCCGGATGAGGAGTTTTCTCAGGTGCTTGACGATCTCGGTAATACTCCTCTGCCTAAATACATCGAAAGGGAAAGTGAACCACTCGACCGGGAACGCTACCAGACGGTATATGCTTCGGAAGTTGGTGCAGTGGCCGCGCCTACTGCCGGACTGCATTTTAGTAAAGAACTACTAAAAAGACTGGAAATAAAAGGGGTCGATTTTGGAGAAGTCACGCTCCATGTAGGTTTGGGCACGTTCAGGAATATTGAAGTTGAAGATCTCTCAAAGCATAAGATGGATGCTGAATATTTCAAGATCGATTCCAAAGCTACCGGGGTGGTAAACAAAGCTAAAAAGAAGAACAACCGGATCTGCGCCGTAGGAACAACGACGATGCGTACCATTGAATCTGCGGTTTCAGCCGAATCATACCTCAAAGAAGCTGAAGGTTGGACCAATCTGTTCATCTATCCACCATTTGATTTCCACATTGCCAATTCGATGATAACCAACTTCCACCTGCCAAAATCAAGTCTGCTTATTATGGTATGTGCATTTGGCGGGTATGAGCTCATCATGGAAGCCTATCAGGTAGCTATCAAAGAAAAATACCGGTTTTTTAGCTATGGCGATGCCATGATGATCATCTAGTAAGAATAAATTTAAATATTTATCATATATAAATGTCTGTTTTACTGATATTTATATGTGTTTTTCACTTTTCTTTTACATGAGGAACTTTTAGACATTTTCGTATGTCTTGAATACGTACCGAACACGAAAAAAGATATTTGCGTAAATAAATCTATTTAATACTTTTGCGCTCAATATATCCGCTTTCTGGGAGGATTATTATTCACTGAAACGCACGATTTTAAGTAATGTATTGGACACTTGAACTAGCATACCACCTTGAAGATGCCCCATGGCCAGCAACCCGTGATGAGCTTATTGATTACGCAATCAGGAGTGGTGCACCTCTCGAAGTCATCGAGAACTTACAGGAGATGGAAGATGAAGAAGAAATTTATGAGAGTATCGAAGACATATGGCCTGATTATCCCCGTAAGGACGACTTCCTCTTTAATGAAGATGAATACTAGCTATTAGCGATTTTAGTAGTTTCATTGAGACAAATACAGGGTTATCTCCGGCAAGGTGATAACCTTTCTTATTTTTAACCAACCACGCTCCCCAGAAGATGGCTAAGAAGATTACGATTGCGATAGATGGACATTCCGCTTGCGGAAAAAGTACTTTGGCAAAAGATCTCGCTCGTGCTTTAAATTATCTCTACGTGGATTCCGGTGCAATGTACCGGGCAACGACTTACTTCTTCCAATTGAATGATATAGACCTTGACGATCCATTGGCGGTAGATCGATGTTTGCAGGAAATGGAGCTTGATATCCGAATCGGCCCTTCCGGTCATTCCGAGCTTTATTTTCGAGAGATTTTACTTTCTGAACAATTACGGACGGTTGAGATTAATAATCTGGTGAGCGAAGTTGCCGCACTGCCATCGGTACGAAAGCATCTTGTAAGCATGCAACAAAGGATCGGAACTGATAGTGGCGTGGTCATGGATGGCAGAGATATTGGATCAGTGGTCTTTCCCGCAGCCGAACTGAAGATCTTCCTGACGGCATCCCTGGCGGTGCGGACATTAAGACGATCTGACGAACTTCATTCAAAGGGTATTTCTATTACGCCAGAGGAGGTGGAACAAAACCTTCGCCATCGTGATCATCTCGATTCCACCCGTAAAACGAGTCCACTGATCAAAACTCCTGATGCAGTAGTAATTGATAATTCAAACCTGAACCGCGAGGAGCAGTTGGAGATGATCGTTGCCCTGGCAAAGCTGCGTATGCGCTAGCGATTCCCGGTTTTTCATACAAGAATATGAAAGTGGCTATCTTAGGAGATTGATCTCTCCCACCTTCGTTTTGACGGTTCCCCGGATATCTACCGCTTTCAACTGATAGATATATACCCCTGGATTCAAAGGCTCTCCTCTGTAATTGCCGTCCCATTGTGCATCGATGTCCCCTTCAGTGAAATCCGCGGCCAGAAAGACACTGTTTCCCCATCGATCAAATACTTCGAAGGATGATATGTGTTCAATATCATCTCCTGTGAACACCTCCAAAAAGTCATTCACTCCATCATTATTAGGGGTAAAAGCATTCGGAACAAATATACGTCCGGGATCAGCTACCCGGACAAAGACCGTATCCCGACGTATACAACCATAGGATGAAGTCATTATAAGGTAATAGTAACGATTGTCGGTTGGAAGGAAAGTCTGACTTAGGCAATCTACACAATTGATACTGTCCGGTGTAAGCCAGGTAATCGATCCAATATTGGACGGAGGTATATCCGTTGTGACATCCAGGGTTAGACTATCTCCCAAATTGACCAATATTTCATCAGTACCCAAAGAAACTTCGTAACCGGGAAACCGGCCAACCGTAATAATCGTATCAAGAAAGCATCCATTGACATCCTTTACTTGCAGCTGATAGGTGTTAGGTTCTAGGAAAAGGAAAGCATTCTGACTGGTATAGAAATCATTGTCCAGAGAAAAAGTGAAGGGCCCCTGACCTCCTTCGAGGCTATCTACGGAGATGATGGCATCAAATTGACCATCACAACTCGCATCGACCGTTGAGGTATAGATCGACTGTAAATCACTGAATTTCTCATCTACTTGAATTGACTCTTCACTGGTACAGTCATTGATGATACTGGTCACTCTCAACGTATAGCTCCCCGGCAGATCCAATCTGGCCAGTGCATTATTGGTCGGTCCTATTAACCGTCCGTCCATTGTTGACCATTCGTAGATAACCGCCGTATCCGTCGCTGAACCGAGCTGAATTTCCCGGTGTTCACAGATTATGGAATCCATCTCCAGAATCTCCAAATCAGGAGGAATGGTATCAACCGGCACCAGTGCGCTTTGGCTTTCATCGCAGCCACTGGCTATGTGCTCCGCCACAATCTGAAAGACCTGTTCCTCGGCTGTTTGTTGATAAGAAGTAGGAAGCGTATCCCCAACTTCATTGATCATGTAATATCTGTAGCCGGAATACATGCTGTCAATGCTGACAAATCCCATAGAATGTGAGCAATCGATCTTTTGTGTGGACACCTGCAGGGGTGCCAGGAGTGGAATCGAGCTAACATATTGTGAATCAAAAGCTTCACATCCATTAAATCCCTTTGCCAACAGGTAGTACCATCCCTCGTTATCCGTGGAAGCATCTGCCGTGGGCCGGTAATATCCATCAGGTCCAAACCAGTTTGTCTCCTTTAGTGAATCGGTAGTGAAGAAACTCAACCGCGCGGAATCAGCATTGCAGGGGATAAAGGTACTGTCAATAAAAATTTCGGGAGCTTCGAAGCTAGCTTCAATATTGGCGCTGGTTGTCCTGCCACATCCATTGCTTGCCGTGGCAGTGACCGTATACCTGCCGGGTCCGGTTATTAACGGGGTAGCCCGGTCAAAAGTAAAATCTCCCGGTCCGGTCCACTGGTATTCCCAGGCCCCACTGGCCGGAAATGGCCTCAGATTAATTCTGGTGTTTTCACAATTCAGTGTATCATCGTTCAGGGTAAAATTCGGACTCACGGTATCTGCCTCGACCTGATAGGTAATATGTCGTTGACAACCATTGGTATTTGTTGTAGCAAGAATAAAAAGCCCCCCGGTGTCGACGAGCGGTTGGGGCAGGTCGGATATGGTCATGGAGTCAACGCTCCAACGATATTCCAGGAAATTATAAACTGTGTCGAGAAGCAGTTGAGTGACTGGGTCATTACAACTGATAATGCCGCTCTGTATCGTATGCCCAAAGGAAATCGTATCGATATCAATTTCTGCTGTGGCTATTACCCGGCATCCATTCAAATCTGTAAGTTCCACCTGGTAGGGTCCCACCAAAGTAGTGATTATCTCTGCATTGTTGTTGGTCCGGCCGCCCGGATCCAGCCATCGGTAAGAATATCCGGGTGCAGCATCCGTATCAAATGAAATGTTTCCCGCGGTGTCGATACAATTTATTGTATCTCCAAAAGCCTGCAGATTTGGGATTGGATCGGTGTAGTAGACAAGTGCTGTATCCGTTGCCGGACACCCGTTGTATCCAAGGATCTCGACGGCATAAAGACCCGGCACCGTAGCCAGGGGATTTGCTGAAAACGATTGAAATCCATTCGGACCGGTCCAGTATGTGCTAAGCGCCGGCCGATCAACCGCCACTGTCAGGTTGATGCCGGTATCCAAACAGGCGAAACCTCCACCCCGGGCATCCAATAATGGAGTGACAAAATCCGTATCCACAACGCCCTGGACTCCTCCTTCACAGCCATTTCTCATAGTCACCTGAAGGTCAACCGGTCCCGCAGTACCTACCCGGGGACTGGCAATATTTGCCGTACTTCCATCCGCAAACCTCCACCGGTAGGAAGAAATCAGGCTGGATGCATAGTTGGCTATCGAAACGCCCAGGACTACCGAGTCCTGTGCACAATCCAAAGAGTCCGAACGTATCGCCAGGACGGGAGCATCATCTTTTATAGTGATCTCATAAAAACTCTCGGCGTCACAACCATTGATATCTGTACTTTGCAGGGCAAGAGCTCTGGGCAGTCTCGTGTTGACCGTGGGTGAATTAAAAGCTTCCAGGGAGAGTGTATCCACCCAGCTAAAATCGCGGATCTGATTGGTATTATCCAAAGTGATCATTCCTTCGGTGGTACATCCGATCGGTTGAACTCTCACATTCCGCTGCAAGGGTATAGTATCTTTTCTTACCAGAATTCCAGCCCAGCTTTCACAACCCGAAGCCAAATCCGTCACCTTGAGCGTGTAGTTGCCGCGCTTGCCCACAATTAAACTATCATCTGAGGTGATGGATCCATCCGGTGAAGTCCATTCATAGATGCAGCCACCCGTACAATTTCCTTCAGCAATCAATGTATCCAATGGCCTGTCACAATTGATATTGGCATGTCTGGTTACAATGGTAGGCTGTCGTGGATCGGGATTTACTACGAGGGTAGCCCGGTCACTGCAACCATTTACCGGATCCGTTACAACGATGGTATAATTACCCACTTGGGTGGCGGAAGTGTCGAGCTTATTTGCTACAAAATTTCCCGGACCTGTCCATCTGAACTGCGGCGGATGTAAACTGGAATGAATGGCGCTCAGGGTAAATGAATTCTGCGGACAGGTCAGGCTTATGTCCGACACCGATACAGAGGGTTTTACCGTATCAATGGTCACAGTAGCAGACGAGGTATACAGACAATTATTCGCGTCAATGACTTGAACACTGTAATTGCCGGGCTGGGTAATCACCGGCGACTTGACGGTAGAATTAAACCCATCAGGTCCGGACCACTGGAACTGAGCCAACGGATCACTTACGGTCGTAGTTATCCTTTTGGAGGTATTTCTACAATCTATTGTAGCACCCGTAATCGAGATATTCGGACTGTTAAATAAATTATGTACCTCCACCTGTCTCTCCTCAGCACAGCCTCCGGCACCGATCCGTACGATATAAATACCCCTTTCATTTACCCAGGGATTCGCTTCCGTCGATGTAAATCCATTGGGACCAGTCCATTGAAAAGATACACCCGGCGTGCTGCTACCTGCCGCGAGTTGTACACTATCATTTGCACATCGGATGGCCCCACCTGTTGCGGTGATATCCCCAGGTCGGTTAAAGTCAGCACCTACCTGTACCCGCTTCCGTACTGCACAATTGGTGCCCTCTGCCGTCACGACATACTCTCCGGGTTCGGTAACATCAATATTCTGATTAGAGGAAGAGTAGCCAAAAGGTCCAGACCAGCTAAAACTGTTGGCATTGGAGACAGGCCTCAGTTCGCCAATATTCTGCGTACAATTCATGACGATATCATCGATCAACAATTGCGGCAAAGTGCCATCTGAACTGATATTGATCATCAGGGTATCGGCACATCCCCGCTGACTAATCGCCAGGCCATACGTGCCGGGCAAGTCAATCTGTACATTTGACGTACGCTCACCCGTAAGTATACTACCATCATTAGTAAACCACCGTAGAGCAGGATTCGTCTCGAATTGGTTGTTTTGCCATGAGAGGGTAAGTGGTTTATTATTGCAGGAGATCACTCCCGGATCCGCAATTCGGTTAGAAACCTGAAAATCTTCTACACGGAGTTCGACGATACTATCGCATCCGGTTGCGGAAGTTAACGTTGCTGTGTATACGCCAGCTGCAGTGATTTCATCTCCATCAAAAAGCAATGGAGATTCTGCACAGACATAGGCATTGACAATAGTTCTTGGATCCGGATCAGAGAGAATTCGATAGACCTTGTATCCGTTACTAAATGCGGCACAGAAGCCCAATCTATTTACAGCCAGGGCGTTGGTCAAACTGCTGAAAGACTGGCCATCATAAGTTAATAGCGTCGGCAGATCCTGATTTGCAATCGAAATACCGTAGATCCGGTAATCTCCCTTCGGCGAACTCTGCAAGTCAGGTAGTTCCGATATTTGCCTGATAATACCCCCATTGATCACCAGGTAACGGTAGGCATATTCAGTTGGATCGGGCTCCACTCCTGTATAAGTTGGGAAAATACGAACTGCACCCAGTATGGCTTCTCCCCCGCATACGAAAGTGGTATCAACGGTGATGCGTCCGCCCGACAAGATGCACTCCGAACACTGAATACCCCGGCTATCGCAAAATTCGATGGAAAAAGATTCGATTCTGCCGGAACCGGTGCCCGTCACATCTCTTGCAGTGATCGTCCAAATGCCATTGACCGGACCCGAGTTAATTTGATCCAGACAGGTTTCGGCATGATACGTCCCATTGTAAGTTTGATTTTGCCCCCAGTCCTGATCACTATCCCAAACCGGCTTAATGAAATTGCCCTGATCCGGTACTGCCGGTTCAGAGCAGGACACAAACCGGATATTCCACTGCGTCCCATCTGTAGAGCGCGAACCACCGGCGCGGATCAATTGATATACGCGACCATTTGGCGAGCTTAGAGTAAGACTAACATCGCCGACCGTCTCATGCTCAAACTGAATATTCACTGCACATACTCCCTGACCCGCCGATCCCAGATCATCAATGGTTGCATTTTCGATCCGGATGTATCCATACTGTGTCCCCAGGTCCGCTATCGGAATAGGATTGGCCAGACCGCATTGTCCACTGACATCACCGGAAATGTGCCAAAATATCAATAGCAGAAATGCAATCTTGCGGGTGGTCATATTCTGTAGGAGGATTATTGTCTTGAGTGGTACATCAAATATAATGATCCCTTTGAGTACAAAATTGTTGTTAAAGAAGCTTTAAGAGCAAAGTTTCCTACCATATATCTCTCTATATTTGGAATGGAGGACTAAGATTTAACGTTAAAATGAGATTTTCAAAATTCCTGACATCTTTTCTGTTGTTATCAATGTTTCTTTTGATCATAGTCCCTGATACTGCGGGCCAGTCCAGAAGAAGCAGCAAAAAAAATACCGAGTTAGCCACCCGTTTATGGTATGGTGGAGGCGTGGGCCTTGGCTTTCAATCTTTTGCAGGTCAAAGTTCCTTTCTCTTTGCACTTTTTCCCATGGCAGGATATAAAATTACCGATGCGATATCCGTGGGTCCCCGTATTGGTTTGTCCTATCAATATCTGAAAGTCCTGGGTATTGATGGGCGGGTTTATAAATTTCACCCATTCGAAATATCGGGAGCTCTTTTCGGAAGAGCCAAACTATTCAATCCAATATTTGCTCATGTCGAATATGAAGTTGCAAACGAGAAACGACCGGTAAGTACCGCATCAGGCACACCGGTCATCGGAAGTAACATCGAAAATAATTTCTATATCGGTGCAGGTTACAATTCCGGGGGCAAATTTGCCTCGGAGATCTATATCCTCTATAATGTTTTAGAAAATGAAAACACCCTGGATGTACCATTCGTGATCAGAGGGGGCTTTACCTACAATTTCTAAAAGGTCAAAACTGCATTGTCACGCCAAAGAGAAAATGGATACCGGCCTGCGGATAAAATCCACTGAGTGTATAGGTGTCACCATCAATGTGTGTAGCGTGAGGATCATCCGGTCTGGCATCATACCCGGAAGAAACATACCGGTAGACCCAACCATTACTAATAATGGACCGATCAAACAGATTGACGATCTGTCCTTTTAACGTGATCTGATTGAACCCCTGTGGATACCAATTCATCAGTATGGTAAGGTCCGTCTGTCGATAGGCTTCCAGAGCTGCCTGATCATCACCCGTATTGTCAAGATATTGTTTTCCCACGAACCGATAGTCGGTCCTCAACTTGAGGTCTGAACGTTTCATTTTCATTAGTGTCCAGTCTGCATACAAAGAATTGACAATTTCCGGAGAAAAGGAGATTGGAACGTTCCGATGCGCTCTAACGATCTGCTCACCTGTGTCCCAATTGTCAATCGACTCCACTAAATATTTAATTCGACTGCGATTATAGGTAAACGTACCTCCCATACTGAGCCGTGGGACCAGTCTCCAATTCAGGCTGTATTCGAGTCCCCTCCTGTAGCTCTCCTGCACATTCACGCGATTATATTCTCCTACATCATTGATAGACCCTGTAAGTACAAGCTGGTCCTTATAATCCATCATAAACAAATTGAGAGACATCGCCAGGTTTTGCTGTTCGAGACGGATACCCAGCTCATGATCAATGAGCCTTTCCGGAGTAGGACGACTGGATGGTGTGGACTGGACGTAGTCATCGCGGTTAGGCTCCCGATGAGCGACTCCCAGTGAATAATATGTCGTAAATGCACCCAATTTCTTTTCGATTCCAAGTTTAGGATTAAAAAAATGATGGTTCACTTTTTGGTCAGCGACAGAAAGATCAGAACTAAAACCCTGGAATTTATACTCTACCGTTCTCCATTGAAGATCAGTAAAAACAGTCCAACGCCCTGGAAAAGAATACTGGTATTGACCATAGAGATTTACATCATTCTTTATGGCATCATTGCGATAATAGTCTTGCGGAGGTATCTCTCCTTCACTGGCAACCCATATGACTTCTCCGAAATGATCTCCCAGATATTGATTGGCACCTCCCCCGATGCTCCAGGAATATTGAGGCTTCGATCTGGACAGATTAAAGATCATACCATAGAAATCATTGTCGAGCCACCTTCTCCGAACCAGGTCATCGGTCTCGGGTGACAAATTCAGGCCATAATCACTCAAATCATCCGAGGAACGATATTGTTCATAAAATCCCGCCCCTTTGGTATAATGCAATGTAGTCTGCAAGTGTAAGTCACTCCACTGATGATGATATATGGCATGTAAATGCGTCTGACCGTAATCATCAACTTCATTGTCATAAAAGGTTCCGTTCTCTTTTACTCCAGCGGTATTATATGTTCTCAATTCCCGATCTTCGACA
>JAGQWZ010000445.1 GCA_020436835.1 Saprospiraceae bacterium
AACAGAAGAAGAAGCAGCAAGCTATTTTCAAAGAAATGGTACCGGCCATTCTCTTATTGTTGTAACGAGTGCGTCGCATATGCCTAGGGCAGTCTACCTATTCAAAAAAGCACAATTATCTCCGATTCCTGCTCCAACTGCCTACGAAATTCTGAAAGAACCTGGAGAGCCATTTTTGGGTCTTTTTATCTCTGCCAAAAATTTTCGTAAGGTGGAGATGGCACTGCATGAATATCTGGGCATGCTCTGGGCGAGATGGTAGTGAGAGAAGACAGAGGAGCGTGGATGTCTCTCGCAGAGTACGCAGAGCTCGCAGAGAATTTTAGTTTTTGAATGAAAGAGATAATCCTCCCGGCGACAGCGGAGTGGTATTCGGCGATGAAATTCTGCGCATTCTTCAGCAAAGTTTGTTTAGGTCATGCTGAATACTGGCCACTGACCACTGAATACTTATAAACTCTGCGCCCTTTGCGTCCTCTGCGAGAGTAACATATTCTGCTCATTCTATAATTCTGAAAATTCTGATTCAGACAACAACCACCAAATATCACTTTGCGCCCTTTGCGCCTTTGCCAGATATTGATGTATAATATAAATGGTATAAAAGTTGACTTTGTCAGGTATCAATATGCCTGGATTGATGATGTTGTGCGTGAAGAAGGGATCAGAATGGCAGGCCTTAAGGATATAGCAGCAATGAAAATCAACGCAATCACGGGACGAGGTACTAAAAAGATTTTGTTGATTTGTTTTTCCTTTTGCAAAGATTTGATCTCAATGAAATTCTTGACTTCTATTTGGAGAAATTCAAAGATGGGAACCTCTTTCTGGCTCTAAGCAGTCTGACATATTTTGATGACGCTGATTCCGGTCAGGTTGAAATGATTGTACAAAAATATAGTTGGAAGGAGATGAAACACTACATACTAGATAAATACAGTAAGTATTTGGCAGACAACCAATTGCGATAGAATAATTTTCACATGAAAAAAGCGCTTATCACCGGGATCACCGGTCAGGATGGAGCATATCTCTCGGAGTTGCTTCTCCATAAAGGATACGAAGTTCACGGAATAAAGAGACGAAGTTCCCTCTTTAACACCCAAAGGATCGATCATCTGTATGAAGATCCGCATGTCCGAAACCGGCATTTCATTCTTCACTATGGCGATCTCTCCGACTCGACAAACATCATCCGCATCATCCAGGAAGTACAACCGGATGAGATCTATAATCTGGGAGCCATGTCACACGTGAAAGTGAGCTTCGACGAACCGGAATACTCTGCGGATGTAGACGGCATCGGAACCCTCAGGATACTGGAAGCGGTACGCCTGCTTGGCCTGGTCGATAAAACCCGCATCTATCAGGCCTCTACTTCCGAACTCTACGGTCTGGTACAGGAAGTACCGCAAACGGAGAAGACGCCGTTTTATCCCCGGTCCCCTTATGGGGTAGCCAAACTCTATGGCTTCTGGATCACGGTCAACTACCGGGAAGCCTACGGCATGTATGCGTGCAATGGGATTCTATTCAACCACGAGAGCCCATTGCGGGGTGAAACCTTCGTGACCCGCAAGATTACCCGGGCTGCGGCCAAAATCTCCCTGGGTTTGCAGGATAAATTATTCATCGGCAACCTGGATGCCAAGCGGGACTGGGGCCATGCCAAAGACTATGTGGAAGCGATGTGGCTGCTGCTGCAGCAAGACACGGCGGAGGATTATGTGATCGCTACCGGAGTCACCACCTCGGTGCGTGACTTTATCCATAAGTCGTTCCGGCAGGTGGGCGTCGAGCTGGACTTCAAGGGCACCGGCAAAGAAGAAATTGGAGTCATCGCAAAAATCGAAGGGGAAAACCAACACCTGGAGGTAGGCCAGGAAGTGGTCGCCGTAGATCCTAATTATTTCCGTCCGACCGAAGTCGATCTGCTGATCGGAGATGCAACCAAAGCCCGGGAAAAACTGGGTTGGACACCTAAGTACAGCATTGATGATCTGGTCCGGGAAATGGTCGCTGCTGACCTGGAGCTCTTTAAAAGAGATCAGACGTTGAAAGAAGCGGGATTTGAGGTGAGGAATCAATATGAATGATTTGCACGCTGATTTGCACGCTGAGGCGCTGAGGTCGCAAAGATTTTGAAATTGATTACTATGATGGATGAAAACGAACTTTCGACGATAATAATTGGCAAGTGCATTGATATTCATAGAGAACTTGGTCCTGGACTACTGGAATCAGTATATGAAGAGATTTTGGCTTATGAATTGTCTGATATAGGACTAGGGGTTCAGCGACAAAAAGGCATCCCAGTCCATTATAAAGGACGGAAAATGGATATTGGCTTTAGGGCAGATTTGATTATTGAAGATCTTGTATTGGTCGAATTAAAATCGATTGAATCAATATTAAATGTTCATCAGAAAATAGTCCTAACCTATCTAAGGCTTACAGGGATCAAATTAGGTTTATTAATAAATTTTAATGAAGCTCTTTTGAAAGATGGGATTTCCCGTATTGTCAATAATCTTTAGGAAAAACTTAGCGGGCTTTGCGCCTTTGCGTGAAAACTAATCAGACCATAAATTTCTCTGATGATCCAGAATAGCAAAATATATATCGCCGGCCACAATG
>JAGQWZ010000446.1 GCA_020436835.1 Saprospiraceae bacterium
ATATTATAGAAGGGTGCTGTACCTACGGCACAGGTTGATTTATTGCTAATAATTGCTACCGGGGTAGAGTCCCTAACGGGATTGAAAGCATATTCTAATACCGCGCCTCTTCGGATCCAATTGGAATCTCTCCCCGGTCCCCTTGGGACCCCATCCCGATAGAACCAAATGATATGCATTCCCAACGTGCCGTAGGTACGGAATATAAATATCCGGATTCCATGTCACCCCGGTCCCATCGGGAACCCATCCCGGTAGCGAAGAATTCAACGGCATTTCCACCGTGCCTTAGGTACGAAATGTAAATATCCCGATTCCATTTCACCCTGGTCCCCTCGGGATCCCATCCCGGTTGAACCAAATGGCATGCATCCCCACCGTGCCTTAGGTACGGAATGTAAATATCCGGGTTCCATGTCACCCCTCGGTCCCATCGGGACCCCATCCCGGTAGCGAAGAATTTATTAGCATTCCCACCGTGCCTTAGGTATGGAATATAAATATCCGGGTTCCAAGTCATCCCCGGTCCCATCGGGACCCCATCGCGGTAGCCAAGAATTCAATGGCATTGAACCCGTGCCGTAGGTACGGAATATAAAAGGATCTATCGGGAACACCCCCCGGTAATGTCGTATCAATATTGCATTAGGAGCTGGGCGATTTCCGGGCGCGTTCGTTGCAGATAATCATAATCCAGCTTCAATCCTAACGGACCCAAGGTTTCCTGGAAATAATCGTAGCCTGCGCGGGCGTCTTCAAAGGGCCCGGAAACCACCTCCAGTGGGGTTAACCCATCACGGCTACGTATCGATCGGTTGGCGCCATGGTCCAATAACGCCTTCACCAATTCCGGCCTGCAAAAATAGGCGGCGGCATGGAGTGGGGTAGAACCTCCTTTATCCTGAAAATTGACATCAGCCCCTCCTTCCATTAACGCTAGCGCAATCTCCGTACGGCCAAATACAATCGCGGTCATCAACGGATTGGACCCGCTGGCTGGGTCTGGAACGTCCAGATCGACACCATTGGCAATCGATTGTTCTACCGCAGCCAGGTCATTCCGGATGGCCGCTTCATGAAGATTTGTACCGGAAGGCGAGATTGGAGAGGATAATTCTATCGTAGGGTCGTTATTTTTTGTGCCGATATAACCTGAAAGGATCAATGCCGCCACCAGTATCAGCCAGTCCAACCGACTGGGCAAAATGCGCGGCACATTTTCCCTGATCACGAGGACCAGACCATGCGAAATCACGAAGGTCAACACCGTCAGCGAAAGATATTTGATCACGACCGGTATATGCACCGGGACCAGAAGCATAGCAATGATCCCCAGCACGATCATATGAATGAGATAAACATAATAAGAGTTCGGGTTGATGCGATCAAGGACCTTGATTGGTTTGTCAAGGGACCGCTGGAAGCTGTAAATGAAAAGGTATAGAAAACTCAACATGGAGATCAGCGATGTGCCGTAATAGACGATGCGGTCTCCTAATGCAGAAATAAAAAAGTGGGTCTGAGTAGGATTGACCAGGTTATTGAAAAGGTTAAGTGCGAATATCGTGTAAGCTGCAAGTGCAATTCCCAAGGCAATATTGGAACCAATAAACAGTGTGAAATTCCCTTTTTCTCCTGCAAACACATTTTTTGCATGGCATAAAGACCCCAGCAGAAACACCAGGAAATAGGACAACAAGCGTTCGTGCTGGAAGTCAGCAATCGCCGAGTGCGTCCAGCCGGTAAGACCTGCTTGTGCGATGAACACGCTGGAAACCAACCCGGTAAGAAAGGTAAACCCCAAAGCCACCGGAAAGGAAATCTTTATTTTAATTAATCCAATTTTGAAGATCGCGAGATACAAAATTTGAAATAAAAACAATATGGGTAAAAACCACAACCAACTTTGGGTGGGATTATGTGGAAAATAATAGGGGTCACCACCTTTTAACCGGAAAATATGGAAATAAGTGAACCACGGTTCCTGAGGCAGGCCCCGCGAATACAAATAGATAATTTTGTAGGCGGGAATAAGAAGAAATACCGCAACAATCCAGGGGATGAAAATCCTGTGAAACTTGGATAATATAAATTGCCAGCTTGTCTTATGGGATAATGATGCAGGTGCAAAATAACCTGAGATAAAGAATATGGTGAACATCACAAATAAATCCAGATATAATCGCACCAGAGCTATACTATTAAGTTTAGTGGGATCGCTAACAATCCAGAAATTGTCGAATCCTGCTTCATAGGTCATGCCCGCATGCGTGAGCACGACAAGCAATATCATAAAGGTGCGGAGGTGGTCCAGAAAATAGATGCGTTTGTTCATGATCTGATAGTTTCCATATGAAGATGCAATAAGCATATTCGCCGGGATCAATCTTAAATATTCGGTATGAAGCTTCGATGAGAGGTGAGCAATACACTTTGAAGGTACAAAAAATTGAACTATCATGAAAATGCTAAAGCCGGCGATGACAGAATGGTAGACGTATTTCCGGGATCCTAAAGGTCAGGATCCCTGGAAATATCGGTTTATTCCGTAATTAATTCCATCATTTCCTGTAGTAGTAGTGCATTTCTCGGATCAGCAATTTAGGCCAGGTGACTGATTGTTGGATTGAGCTTGACCTTCTTCAATACCTGATGATGAAAAAGATTGAATTTCTGGTTTCGAAGTACCGGCTGAACCGGTTTGACGCAGAAGGTAATTAGGTAAATTTGGGTTATATTTATCAGGCAATATCTGACAAATAATCCAATGATTAATCTGTATTCATTCATTCGTGATGCGAAATACTACAAAAAGCTGATCATCGACGATTTGCTTTTTGTAGAGTATAAATGCCTGGTGGAGGAAACAAAAGCCGGCATCTGGTCGGAGGTCAATTATTTTGTATTTGTGACCAGCGGCAAGAAGATGTGGAAAAGCATGCATAATGATTATGTGGTTCAGACGGGCGACTCCTTATTTGTTAAAAAGGGAGCAAATCTTGTGCATCAATATTTTGATGAAGATTATTGCGCCTTAATGGTTTTTATATCCGATGATTTTATCTGCAAATTCATGTCCCGGTTTACCACCATTATGCAGAAGAATCCTGATGGTTCCAACCGTACGGATTCCGTAATTCGTATTCTCATGGATGAATTTCTGGCCGGTTATGTCCATTCCATGGCTTCTTTTTTTGGTACGGATACCGTCCCTAACAAAAACCTCCTGGTCCATAAGTTTGAAGAACTGCTGCTCAATATCTTCACCAGACCACTACACCGGACGGTAGCCGGGTACCTCAACTCACTGAATAGCAGCCAGAATGCACAGGTTGAGCAAATAATGGAGGATAATTTCAGTTACCGGCTGAATCTGGAAGAATTTGCGAAGCTCTGCAATATGAGCCTCAGCTCTTTTAAAAGGACTTTTACGGGCATATACAAGACATCGCCGGGAAAATGGCTCTCGGAAAAACGACTCGATTTTGCTTCCCACCTGTTGACTACATCGGATAAAAGCATCAATCAGATCGCATTTGACAGTGGGTTTGAAGATGCCTCCAGCTTTATCCGTGCCTTTAAACAGAAGTTTGCTTCTACCCCTTTGCAGTACCGTAATTCCCCGGCCTGATCCTCATTCAGACCATTTTCCGGTAGAAAAGTATAGTTAATTACCCATTGAACTGATTTGCAGATTATGTGAACTGATCGGCCTATCCGCTGGCCTGCATCCGCCTATAGATTTGTGTCATAATTGATCACAAACTAAAAACAATCATCATGGAAACTAAGACAAAAACAATCAACGGATTCAATGCAGAAGCCATTGAAAAGACAGTAGCAGCTATCGTGGAGAACCCCAAAATTGCTGCATTTGAATTGCGGGCAACCAACACCTGGATCTCCGGTGGTCACAACCGCAGTTTTGTTCAGGGCTTTTATGGCGGATGCCAGGAAGATACGACCAGGAAAACTCCTTTTGTATACGACAACGACGAACCACCCATTCTGTTGGGTGAAAACAAAGGTGCCAATCCGGCAGAGGTCGTATTACACGGCTTGCTGGGATGTATGACAACCTCTATGACCCTGCTGGCAGCAGCACAGGGCATTAAAATCGAAGGTGTCTCCTCCCGCGTGGAAGGTGATGTGGATATCCAGGGCTTTTTAGGGTTGAATCCAAATGCGGGTAAAGGGTTTAAGCAAATCCGGGTAAGCTTTGAGATTCAGGGTGCTTCTCCGGAAGATAAGCAGCAATTGATTGCGCTGGCAAAACAATCCCCGATTTTCAACACGCTCATTAATCCAATTGATGTGGCTGTAGATGTACAGTAAAACACGACCCTCCACATCTTATTTCAAAAAAATTAATCATCATTTCACAAATCATCAAATCATGAATACGCAACAATTAGAAATACGCAATAAACAACTCGCATCCTGGAATACATTCTCTCCCGGATGGGCAAAATGGGACAACTTTACCATGCGCTTTCTTGAAACACAAGCGGAACAGATCATTTCTCATCTGGATCTCCGCACGGATGACCATGTTCTGGATATCGCGACGGGCACCGGTGAACCGGGCTTGACCATCGCATCCCTAGTGAACAAGGGTACAGTCACTGCAGTAGACCTATCGGATGGAATGCTGCAGATAGCCAGAGAAAAAGCGACTATCCTGGAACTCAATAATTTCCGTGCGATTCAAGCCGATGCCTGCGAATTGCCCTTTGAGGATGGCGCTTACGATGCCATCTCATGCCGGCTGGGTTTCATGTTCTTCCCGGATATGGAACTTGCCGCCAGGGAGTTGCTCCGGGTGCTCAAGCCGGGCGGGAAAATTGTAACGACAGTTTGGCAAGGTCCGGTAGACAATCCCTGGGTAACCATTGTCATGCGCGCCATCAAAAAATATTTGGAGGTGCCGGCTGCTGCTCCCGGTAGTCCCGGAATATTTCGCTGCGCTCAGCCGGGAGTCCTTACCGACCTGTTTGCTTCTTTGGATTGTTCTGAAATCCGGGAAATCGAAATTGCCGGCAAGATGGCCTGTAGTTCCGTAGATGAATACTGGAATTTCATGAACGATGTGGTTCCGCCGGTTGTGTCAGCTCTAAAAGTGGTCGACCCGGAAATCCGTAATAAGATCCGTCAGGAAGTACAGCACCTTTTAGGAACGGATTCGAATGTAAACCAGAAAATTCCTTTCGGGGCGCGGTTGATAACCATCAAAAAACCAGCTTAAGGTCTATCATCCGAAATACGGAACCCGGTTCTCACAGGACCGGGTTTCTTGTTTTAACCCAATTTATTCATTTGGAATTCAAACCGTAACAGATTTTTCTAATGAATAAATGGGTCTATCCATTATTACCGTACTCCTTATGCAAAATCATCATTTAAATCCCAGCGCTTCACAATAACCTTTGTTTGGGTAACAGTTTTCAAATTTGCTATTCTCCACAAACTGGTCCAGTACGGCTTTAATCGCTTCAGCCTGGATGCCGGGCAGGCTGTCCTTCAGCATCCTGATCTGGCCGTAGGTCTGGCGATCACTCTCGGCATAAGCGACAAAATGTTCATACCCTTCCGGCTGATTAAAATTCATCGGTCCCCGGGTATTGTTCATTTTTTTGTAGGGCCAGAAAGTCCAGTGGATGGCATTGGCATCCAGTAATTCACGGAAAGCCTTCACCCATTCGTCATCGTTCTCGCCACTCTCTCCCATCAGGATGGGCACCTGATATTTCTCCCGGAAATCGATGTATTCCTGGATTTGTTTTTGCTCTGGAGGCATCCAGTATTTGTGAAAAGTGTAAGCCAGATTACTGTCGAATGGTTCCGAGAAAACGGAAAAGTCTGTCTCCCACACGGCGCCACCCAGAAAGACTATGTGATAGGGGTCCACTTCGCGAATAGCAGCAGTAATACGTCGGTAGAGCGGCTCGAGATAAGGCTTCAGGCTGTCATCGGCAAAATAATGGGGTATGGGCTCATTGAGCAGGTTGTATCCGATAACGGCAGAATTGCTGGCATACCGGCGGGCAATGTCCTTCCACAGGTCACAGACCTCATGCTGCATCCCGGTGTCAACCATCAGCCACGGATAACCATCACTGTCATCGATGTTATCGCCGGTTTGTCCACCCGGTGCGGCATGCATGTCCAGCAGGACGTAGATGCCGTATTTGCCACACCA
>JAGQWZ010000447.1 GCA_020436835.1 Saprospiraceae bacterium
ATTTGACCAGCCTGTCCAACTTCCGCTGTGACACTTCACCTTCACTTTATACTCATACTTGGTATTGTAATGCAAATTCGTCCAACTATAAAAATTGTCGTGGCTGGTATAATCTACCCAGTGACTACTCCCATATTCTTTGAGCATCCAGTGGTATTCATACCCATCGACTGAACAGTGGGTAATTGCTGAATGGTAAGTCAGGTCTTTGACACTCATATGGTGACCTTGGGGAGTCGTACAGGTATTTTGATAGTGGTCGTGAGTGGTAAACCAGTAGCTATTTGACCAGCCTGTCCAGCTGCCGCTATGGCATTTGACTTTCACCTTGTACTCGTATTTGGTATTGTAGTGCAAGCCGGTCCAATGGTGGTAATTCTTGGTAGTAGTATGATCGATCCATACATTACTGCCATAAGGTTTGATCGCCCAATGGTACTCATATCCATCCATCACACAATAGGTACTGGCCGAGTTGTAACTGATATTTTTTACCGTCATGTAGCTCGACGTAGGTGCATAGCAAGAATTGCCATAGTCCTCCTTCGTTGTGAAATAATGGGTATTTGACCAGTCGGACCAGGAATCTTCCTGGCATTCTACCTTCACCTTATACTCATAGGTTTTTCCAGATTTGAGACTTGTCCAATTGTAGTGATCTGTTTCCGTAGTGAATATGGTCCAACTATTACTTCCTGCTTCACGGAGGCCCCAGGAATATTTGTTTCCGGCCATACTGCAATTCAACTTTACATAGTTCGTATTTATATCGGAGGTATATACATGATCATTGGTAAGGGTATCGCAATGGATCTCCTCATACTCATTAGTAGTGAAGATATCTGCGGATGAATAGTCTGACCAAATGCCTCCGCACATATACCTTACCCGGCATTCATGAGCGGTATTGGCCGGTAGATTGGTCCATTCAATGTTATTTGTTGTGGTTTCGATGTGGCGGGCGGTAGAACTTCCCACCCGTTTAAGTACCCAGTCAAACGCCTCGGATTCCATTTCGACCATCATGGATGCTGAACTGTGATCGAGGCCAACCAATTTCAATTGATCAAGGCTTGGACCCATGCACCTGGTCATTTCCACCATGGAATACCAAATAGCAGGATCAGTCTGACCGATGCCCATCCTTCCAAATTGAACTACGTATTCAGTTTCTGCGTCCAGGTTTTCCAGGCTTATACAGCAGGTATCCATAGACATTCCTGAGGTCCAAAGATCTGCCTGTACTTCCGCATCCGCCGGCAAATCGCCTAATGGCCGGTATCTCCACATGGTTGCCCCTTCTTTTGGATCTATCCGGAAATGCATATCCGACGAAGATTTCTCCAATAGCATTACCGTATCAATGACGGCAATGGTATCGTTTGGATCAACACTATTGTCACTTAGGAACTTATTCAATGCTGCTTGCTTACCTATGGAAGGACTCAAACTTGCCGGAGCACTGACTGGTTTCTGAGCAAATGAAGCGGTGGTTAAAAGGAATGAGAAGACAACTAAAACAATAGTTTTAAAGGTAAAGTTGGTCATAATGTGTGAGTGTAGTTAGGTTATATGTTCAAATTCAGAGGGACTACTTAATGGGCCTAAGTTAACATCTTTTTCACCAGAGTAGCAAACACAACTATGTTAAAATCAAAGGATTAACATTTATCATAATGCGTTCAAAACGTTCGTTTTGCGCGCAAAACCGGTATCCTGGTCAGACCGCTAATTTAAATCTGGGGCAGAGTAGTCTGTCCGTAATAGCTTTATTGATCTGGCGTGTCAACCTCCAGCATTCCCGTATCGATCCTGATCGATTTTTCCAAAGTCCGGTGAACCGGACAGCGATTTGCAATCTCAAGAAGCCGTTCACGCTGGGTAGGTGTTAGTTCTGACGAAAGCTCTAATTGACGGGTAATTACATCGATTTTTCTTTTTTTCTCACCATCCTGCAAGGTTTCGTTTTGATCCTCCGTATAGACCTTGTCGTGATGCAGGTGAACCCGCACCTCGCCTAAATTCCATTTTTTCCGATCGGAATACATTTTCAACGTCATCGCCGTACATGCGCCCAATGCTGAACTTAGCAGCTGGTAGGGTGAAGGGCCGAAATCATCACCACCCACCGATTCAGGTTCATCTGCAGTCAGGTAATGAGTACCCGCTTTTATCAAGGTGGTATATTTATGCTCGGGATCCAGGTTGACAACCACTTCAAGATCACTTTGCAGTGTTTTTGATGAATGATCTGGCAAGTAGCGACTCGCCCAGGCGGCCACTACCTCACCAACATAATTTGAATCCTCGGTTTTACTTAGAATATGATCCGCATTGTCGAGAGAAATGAAACTCTTGGGGTGAATGGCATGCTCATAAATCCACTTCGCATTTTCAATGCCCACGATTTTGTCAAAAGGTGCATGCATCACAAGTAATGCTTTACGCATCTTTTTCAGCGATTGGGAAATGTCTTTCTGAACCAATTCTTCCACAAAATCCTGGCCTACCTTAAACGCCCTTCCTCCGATAGTTACCTGCGCTTCGCCCTTCTTTCTAATTTCTTCTATGCTTTCTTTCACAAGTTTTTTAACCTGCTTGGGGTCGGCAGGGGATCCAATTGTCACCACTCCTTCCACTGAAGGGATTGATGAAGCGGCAAAGAGGGCAGCCGTTCCGCCCAGGCTATGACCTATCAGCAGGGAAGGCTCGGAGAAGTTTTCCTTGAGAAAAGCAGCGGCAGCCAGGAGATCGGTGATGTTTGTTGAAAATCCCGGTTTTACGGGAGCACCTTCACTCATTCCGGAAAAATCAAAACGCATTACCGCGATACCCTGGGCAGCCAAAGCACGGCTTATATTTATTGCAGCAGTCAAATTCCCGTTGCATGCAAAGCAGTGGGTAAAAATCGCGAAAGCGAATGGCTTCCGATCCGGAGGAAATTCAATCTTGGCAGCCAATGAGTGCCCGTCATGATTTTGAAATGAAATCTCCTGCGTCTTTGAAATCATAATTACATCATTATAAGTTGTACAAATCGATATCTACCGCTGTATGGCAAAGCCTGAGTATTCATGGTACGGAATATCCCTAACTTCCATTTTTTCTACCCGGGCATGGGTTGGGCCCTCCTGACACCATTCCTGCAATTCAGACAGCGCCTTACTGATTCCAAACGCATGGATCAGGACGCTTCCATCCGGTTCGTTACGCACCCATCCTTTGATCTTAAGATCAGCGGCTTTTTTTTGGGTGTTTCCCCGGAACCAGACACCCTGCACCCGGCCATATACCCGTATTTCGACCCCTTTCGACATCGATCGTATTTTTTTAGAATTTCCTGATTATAATCATTCTGCAGCAAAAAAGAAAGCGATGGAGAACTTGTGGTATTGATCTAATCCAATGAGAAGATAAGACTACTCCACTAATTTTTTAACGGCCACTATTTGCATAAACTTTTTTCGGGCTTCTTCAGCAGGAACTCCAAAGTAACTTTTTCCACCTTCCAGGCTGCGTAATACACCTGCTTTGGCCAGGATAATCGAATCCGAACCGATCTCCAAATTATTGGCAATACCCGCCTGACCATAGACCTTAACCCGGTCTCCCACAATGGTCTTCCCTCCAACTCCAACTTGCCCTGCCAACAAACAGTTTTTCCCCAACACCACCCCATGGCCGATATGGACCTGAGAATCCAATTTTGTACCCTCACCGATTACCGTAGCACCTGAAACACCTTTATTTATGGTACAGGAAGCGCCAATAAATACCCGGTCTTCGATAATCACTTCTCCGCCGGAGTGCCATTTCTCAAGATGATCGGGCCATTGCTTAAAATAAAAAGCATCGGTGCCAATCACCGTTCCTGCCTGGATCATTACCTCATTACCAATGGTTGTATGACTGCCGATATAGCAATGACCCTGGATATATGTATTGGCTCCGATGGATACCTCATCACCAATTATCACCTGAGGTTCAATAATGGCCGTAGGATGAATTTGGGCAGAGGGGCTAATGGATTCTGACAAAGGCCTGAATGGCCGGTGCTTCAGTACCAGATCATTATACACTTTGAAGGGGTTTGCCACCACCAGCAGACATTTATCTTCGGGACATTCCACTTCTTTATTAATCAGGATGATGGTGGCGTTGGATCTGAGACTTTTATTATAGTACTTCTCAATATCCACAAAAGTGATATCGCCGGGTTGGACCTTGTGAATTTCATTAATTCCGTGAGCCCATAGATCAGCATTCCCAATTATTTTGGCCCCTATTTCCCGGGCTAATAATTTTACGGATATCGGAGTCTTAAATCGCATAGATCTTCAGGGAATAAAAGTCATTGCGAATTTGCATACAACTTTTTATAGTATTCTTCAGCCATTCTCCCAGAATCGAAGAAAGGAACCACCTCATTCATACTATTCTGGATCATTTTCATCCATTGAATCTTATTAAGATAGTACAATGGTTTAATTTCTTTGTTCAGAATGGCATAGGCATTTTGCAAATCTTCCCGGTCCTGCTCCTCAATTGATTTATTTGGATCTGCAACCGGAATGACAAATGCGTTGTGTTTATGTTCGGCAAATTCCGGGATCCATCCATCGTTGGTCGTAAAATTTAAGGTGGCATTCATGGCAGCCGTCATTCCACTCGTGCCGGAGGCTTCCCTGGTTACCCTGGGAGTATTCAGCCAGATATCTGCCCCCTGCTTTAAAAGTTTCGACAGGGCCAACTCGTAGTGCACCAGTACCGCTGCATTTTTCAAGGGTTTAGTGATCTCTACCAACTTATTAAATATCGAGATAGCGCCGTAATCCATGGGATAAGGTTTTCCCGCCCAGATAATCTGCACCGGCATTTGCATGTCATTGATCAATTTGTCGAAAGCTTCAACATCCCAGGTTAAGAGATCAGCCCTTTTATACGGCGCAAACCGCCGGGCCCAAACAATGGTCAGGGTCTTCTCATCGAAAATCTTCCCGGTTTGATCAGCGACCTCTTTAAATAGCTTCTTCTTGAGAGCCGTTTTCCTTTCAGCCAATGCCTCAAGGTCTTCTGCTTCGAGCTGATGTTTCAATTGAGGGTCGGTCCAATACCCGGCATGTTGAGCATTGGTGATATGATCGATTGTACAGACTTCCTGATATCCTCCCCACATGGTGCGGGCCACCTCACCGTGAAGTTTCGACACCCCATTTGCTCTTCCCGACAGCCGAAGTGCGCCAAGAGTCAGATTATAGTGATCACTGAATTCGTGGGTGATTTCTCTAATTTCTTCCAGAGGAGAGTCATGAAAGAAACCCATTTTCTTGAGAAAGAGAATATCATGAACTTCATTACCAGCCGGAACCGGGGTGTGAGTAGTGAATACGAACTTGTTCCTAAGTTCTTGAATACTCTTATGACTATAAAAATCATAAAAGATAGCCGGTGAACCATGGGCTTCATTGAGATGGATCTTGTCCGGCTTGTATTTCAGTAGATCAAGGAGTTTCATTCCTCCCTGACCCAGAAGGATATACTGGGCAATTTTAGCAGCAGTATCGGAATCATATAGGCGATGACAGATGGTTTGAGCCAGGTAGTCGTTTTCGGGAAGATCGGTTGATAAAAAATACATTGGCACCGTTCCAAAAACTTCCGGGGCCAGATACCATGCTTTGACTTTTACCGGATGCCTGTCTACAGAGATGTCAAAGACAATGCCGGTGTCCTGGAGAAAATTATAGTATCGCTCCATAAACAGGACGTCCATTCCCTGATCTCGCTTTCGTTCCTGGTCATAGTAGCCAAATTTCCAAAGTATGCCAATTCCGATCAGGTTCTGTTTCAGGTCATAGGCACTTCTCATATGGGAACCAGCCAGAAAGCCTAGACCTCCGGAAAAGATTTTTAAGGCTTGATCAATACCATACTCCATGCTGAAGTAAGCCACCCGGGTTTGATATGAGGGTGCATATTTATATGGATGTTCGAATTTCTTCATACAATTCTACTCAGACTCAAAAATAAGGTGCCAAAAATAATAAAAGGTGATTAAGCAGAAATGCTAAAGAAGGAGAAAACAACGGTGAAAAAAAAACCGCACAAGTACCTCACATGGATTCCAAAAATTCAGGGCTTACTTGTCAACACTGTCTGTGATCTGTAAACTAAAGTTTAATGTGAGAGATCTCAGATGGCGTTCACGATGAATCCGATGTTTAGTTAGTACTTGTACGGAACAATCTTGTATCTCCAACCAAAATGGCAGAAGGAAATTTTACCATTCATGCTGAAGATATGACAACTTCATATCAATGTCAAGTTGTAATCTCCCGTTCCTGAGGTTTACAGCGAATAGGAAAGACCAACCACCCAGTAGTTCTGACCATCGGCAGATTCGACCTCGGCGTTCCTCAAGCCAAACTCAAGTCCGACTCCGATTCCCTTCCAGACATTGAATCCAAATCCGTTGGTCCAGGTCCATTCTCCCAAACTGGGATCGGTCTTTTTATACGGAGCAAAGGCGGATAGATTGGATTTCCAGGTAAGACCAGGGATGATCTCCTTCGTGTAATCTACCACGATTTTGGTACCCAGAGCGGAATCAAAAGACGGATCATCTCCCAATACAATGTGATAGTTGAGTGGGTGGATGACCACGACCATGCTCTTTACCGGTGTCCAGGTAAATCCCACTCCCAGGTCAAGTATTCCCGGATTATTGAAATTAGTGAGAATTGAGGTATTGTAGTCAAGCAGTGCCGATCCAGCCAGTTTACTATTAAACTTATATCCAAAGAGGGATTGAATTTTCAGGATATCGGCAACCTGTTCAAATTCCGCATCCATGTTGTCATCAACATCTGTATCCAATTTTAACCAGCCGAGATTAAGACCTCCACTGTTACGCCAGAAGTATTTGGGTTCATCATAGTTGGCATAAGCATTTAAACTCGCCCTGATCGAAGATGAAAGCGCATTCGGATTGGCCCCTTTGATCCAGTTATTGAAACTGGAAAGGTTAAAACCCAGAGTCCCGAACGTTCCGGTCTCCCAGCCGGGAAGTGCATCAATTTGAGCCTTGATCCCAGCTATTTCACTCTGCAAAGTGGAAACTGCCGCCTCCTTTTCCGCTTTCATTGCTTTCAATTCATCCAGTGTTTGCGCCCGAAGCGAAAAGGAGAGAAGCATAGAAAGCATGATTAATCCAGATCTGCTTTTCATAGACATCATTTTTATTATGTTTTATGGTTTAGAACAATCATTTCAAGTGAAAATGAGAATACACAAGGGTTGTCTATTCAAATTGTAATTGGCTATCTTTCGAAAATCTAGTGCAGGTTTTTCATTTCCGAGGGGAAATTCGGAGGGATTTCAACGGCAAAGATAGGTATTTCAGGTGATTCATATTTGATCAAGTCATATGAAAATTCAGGACAGGGACCAACAGGTATATATTGGAGAGCGGGTATTTACTAAATATCTCAGCCGGGATACGATCAAAGCGCGTATTCTGGAGCTGGGCCGGGATATTTCACTCGACTACCAGGATAAATTCCCCGTTTTTATTGTAGTACTGAACGGAGCATTTATGTTTGCCGCAGATCTGGTAAGGGCCACGGCCCTTGAATGCCAGCTTGAATTTGTGAAACTGGCCTCTTACGAAGATATACGTTCGACCGGAACCGTTAAGAAGATCCTTGGTATACCGGTTCCACTGGAGGACCGGCATGTGATCATCGTGGAAGACATCATCGATACCGGCAGAACGATGTCTACGATGATGGAGGAACTCCGATCTATGAAACCTGCCTCCATCAGTGTGGCTACAATGTTATTGAAACCCGAATGTCTGGAAGTATCGATCGATTCGACCTATGTCGGATTTGAGATTCCGGATGCATTTGTCATTGGATATGGCCTTGATCTGGATGGTAAAGCGCGCAACCTGGCTGACATCTACCAATTGTCTAACGAAAAGGCTTGAATCCCGGTTGCTGATTTCACTGAAGATCCTTCTCTGAGAAATTTTCGGAGAAGAGGAGAAACAAAATCAAAAATATCCTATTTTTGCGATCGCTTTCAAAGGAAAGTGAAGGATAGACCCATGGTGTAATTGGTAACACAGCAGATTTTGGTTCTGTCGTTCTAGGTTCGAGTCCTAGTGGGTCTACGAGAAAGTACATAAAGGTCTGATAGTACATTCTATCAGACCTTTTTTATTGTGCAAGATTTACTGCCCCGCAAGCTCAGGAATAGACAAAGGCCCGGCTTGTTGACCCGGGCCTTTTGGAATTTGACTATGGGAAATATCTTTGTTTATGAATCAGGGTTTTAACCTCTTGCGTTTCAGCCTGCTTTCCGATTTACCTTACATAAAATTTGCAGAAGTATTCATACCATTGTCCGCACTTGGTTTTTACTCTCACTTTCAGATTATAGGTGCCTCTTTTCAAGTTGCGTAAGTAGCTGTCACCATTTCCACTACCTTTACACCACTCATAGGGATAGCTTGATTCTTTTCTGACAAATCTGCCGTTCACATATAGGTGCATTTCAGCTACATCCTGGTATTTTTCCGTATCAACCCTTACATAGACATCACTACCGTAACGATAGGTTCCGTTGTTTTTCGGGTATTTAAACCACGATTTATACTTGCAATCCTGATCATGGTCATCACCTCCCGTATATCCACCTTTGACATAAAATGTGCAATAGTAATCCTTATATTTTCCACATTTGTCGTACACACGGGCTTTCAATTTGTAGGTGCCCGGCTTCAAATTTCTTAGATACCCATCGCTGTTTCCGCTACCCTTGCACCACTCATAGGGATAGCTGCTCTCCTTTCTTACGTATTTATCGTTTAAGTAGAGTTCTACATACTTGATATCATGATACTTCTGAGCGTCCAACATGACATATACCTGAGATCCGGGATTAAAATATTTGCCATTTTGAGGATACTTGAACCATGCTTTGTAATCGCAATAGTTACCTTCGGGTTGGCCACCATCATTACATTTAACATAGAAAGTGCAATATATCTCATGGTATTGTCCACACTTGTCTTTGATCTTGCATTTTAAGTTATAAGTTCCTGGTTTCAAATGACGCAGATAGCTGTCGCTGTTGCCGCTACCTTTGCACCACTCATACGGAAAGGAACTTTCCTTTCTTATGAATTTGCCATTGATATACATTTCCATATACTGGATGTGATGATAATTCTGGGGATCAACCCGTACATAGACATTTTTTCCTTCCTCATAGGTGCTATTGCTTTTAGGATACTTGAACCATGCTTTCCAGGTGCAGGAAGTACTTCCTCCCGCTACAGGAGCAGATTCAGCTAACAAGCTGGTAAATGAAGTCAAAAGGGCGATGATGGTTAAGATTGTCAGATTTTTCATTTTTGGTTGAATTAGCGTTAAACAATATTTGAAACCTTACATATTTCTGTAACCTGAGGTCCAAGGATGTCCCCCATCAGAAAAATCTTAACACTTTCTTAACACTTTGCGATTGAAATTTTTCCTGATGTAACTGATTGTTTCTCTACTAGTTAAAACGATAATCGATAGATGCCGGCCAAAATTTCGCAGTGTTTGGTGGATCCTAAACAGGTAATGAATATTGATGTGATCGTTATTTCCAATCCGACTGCCCAAGCTGGTTCTCACTAGCTCCTGTTCATGCTCAATGGTCTTCTGATCTTGATCTGCCCGGAATTAACTGCACTCAAGTAATGACGGCAGCCAATTCAAATAATTTAGAATAAATCATGAAACTATACTGTTGAGCTAAGAAAGCTCTTTGATCCCTTCTCAAGCTTTAGCGCCGGGACGGTGGGTGAGGAAAGAGGCTGTAATAATCCCCTAACTTAAAATAACGGAAGGCCTAATACTCCTGAAAAATTTGATCTTCATTTTTCAAATTCCCAGGAAACTCTTCCTCCTTAAAATCCGGATCCGGATATCATCATAAAAAGATGTTTCCGATTTATTAAATATATAAATTGCAATGTCTTTTACCCGGTGATCGGACTCCAGCGTATATTGATAATTCAATTTATTCCATTCGCCTTCCCGGACAAACCGGGCTTCATTGGTGCCGGCATAAAATGCTCTACCGCCATCACCGGCAATAGTAATTGAACCTCCGTCGCCCAAACGCCAAACTTCCACTTCGATGATATCTCCATAATCACCTCCGGTTAA
>JAGQWZ010000448.1 GCA_020436835.1 Saprospiraceae bacterium
AGCACACACCAACCATGAGCATGCCCATGCTCATAGTTTGGAGACAACGGAAGGACATACTCATACGGGCGGTCAACAATTACGTACGGATGACCAGGGTATGATTACTGTGGATCTACCCGAAGACGGTATCTACTATCTGCGGACTATTCATATGACCAGGGTGAATGATAGTGATGAATTAACACACCGCTCTAAATGGGCTACGCTGACATTTGAGGTAAGTCACCGGCATAGTGCGGAAACACACACGCATGATCATGATCACGAGCATGGTTTTCCCGTCTGGATCGTTGTGCTGGGTAGTTTGCTGGTCATAGCCTTATTATTTCTCGTCTTTAGAAATAAAACCTGAAGATGTATTTTAACCTACGGCGAGTATTGTCGCTGTTCCTACTATTCATTCCGCTTTTAGGATTTGCCCACGACGTTTCAAGTGCCGATCAGGAGATCTTACGTAATGGCGGTTTGTGGGCTTACATTCAGGTAGGTGCAAAGCACATGCTCACTGGCTATGATCACTTGCTATTCCTGGTGGGTGTCATCTTCTTTTTGAACACCTTTAAGGACATCTTGAAGTTCATCACGGTCTTTACTATTGGACATTGTATTACGTTGATAGGTGCTACCTATGCTTCGATCACGGCCAATGAACACCTGGTGGATGCGGTAATCGCCCTGAGCGTTTTGTACAAGGGATTTGAGAATTTGGGCGGTTTCACCAAATTGAAACTCAGATCGCCCAATTTATTGCTTATGGTAGGCCTTTTTGGATTGATTCATGGCTTTGGACTTGCCACCCGGCTACAGTCCTTTGATATGGGAACGGAACAATTCCTGGCAAAAATCTTATGCTTTAATCTGGGTGTAGAAGTGGGACAGGTACTGGCCCTGATTCCCATTGTTTTTATCCTTACACTTTCGCGCAGACTTAAACAGTTTCCCGCCTTTTACCAGGCAGTGAATTGGTACCTGGTGTTAGCCGGTACCGGTCTGTTTTTTTATCAGTTATTCGGATACTTTAATGCACATTAAGTTATTACAGACAAAGCGCCATCCAATTTAATTATCGATTATCACCACCTTTACAACCATAAAACCATAGACAATGCTAAAATTTCTGCCCATATCCATCTTTATCACATCTATATTTATCAGTTGCACTTCCGACCATCCAAATATCGGTACGGTAAACCCTTCATTTGAGAACACCGACCAGAATACTGATACCTTGAGCAAACATCTTAAACCATTTAATCCGGAGTTGCCCACCATTGGGCTCCTGATGTACAACGGAGTATTACAAAGCGAAGTCATTGCCACTTCGGACGTTTTCGCCAAACCCACTGAAGATGGAAATCAGATTTTTAATGTGGTCTCAATTGCTGAAACCGCGAGCCCAATAACGACCGAAGAGGGAATGCATTTTATCCCAGACTACACCTTTAAAAATTGCCCAAAATTGACCGCTCTATTTGTGCCAAGCGCGTACGACATGTATAGCCAGGTTCACAACGAGGAAATAATAAATTTCATACGAGCGAAGAACGAAGAAACCAAATATGTGGTGAGTAACTGCGCCGGAGCAGAATTAATTGGAAAATCCGGGATTGCGGATGGGCATAAAATTGTAACCTGGATTGGTGGTGGTGAGCAATTACAGAAGGACTATCCAAAACTGAAAGTACAGGATGATAGTTTGGTGACTTTTGTCGACGATGGAAAATTCAGCTCCTCGAACGGTAATCTGGCGAGCTATATTTCGGCGTTAAATTTACTGGAAATAATGACAAGTCAAAAACACAGAGAATTTGTGGAAAGCTACCTCTACCTCGATCGACTTAAAAATTGGGAAGAATAAATCCTAATTAGAAATAAAAAACATAAGGTCCTGATGGGAACGATCGAGTGATAAAATCCCGACGATGCACAGCAGGTTAATAGATATGAAGCTGAACCATAAAATTGAAATTTACTTAACTGAAATATTAAAAAAGGGAAAATCACAGAATTTTTCAAAATCAAGTGCTTATCAGCTTTCTTATTCGTTGCTTTTTTAGGCCCTATCCTGGAAAATAGGTGATGTTTCTGCCAAGCCCGCCATTAAGACATTGATAAAAGAAGGATAGGTTGAATAAAGAAATTTGGATGTACTCCGATAATTTCCAATTGTATATTCTATACGAACACAAAAGATCTCGGAGGCGCAATCTTTTATGAGGCGTATGAAGGCATGAACCAGCCCATTATCAGCAGTTCAACATTATCGCAAATACCAGTCAGGGTGGCAATGGTCCAAATCAAAATATTGGTGGATTCGGAATGCCACCTATTGAAATTTCTCGGAAACTACTTCTCCAGTGCATGGAGTCAATATTTCAGCAATGGCCTTCTGTTCCAATCGAATAGAGTCGGCGCTTTATCGGTCTGGCCTGTGCGGGCATTCTAATAATGACGTTGCCTACAAGTCTAAAAATCAACATTTTGACTTTAAAACTCTTAATTATTTCCGGTCAGTATTTATAAAAGCCTGCTTGTTCATTAACGATTTGCGAATTTTGAATGATAAGATAGGACCCGGGGCCCTGAAAAACGGAACACCGCAAAAACGACGAAGTACTATGATTTGTTAGTCCTGCCGTAAAGTTAAGCGGCTAACCAATCCAGCGTTGGACACCCTAAGGAATGTCACAGACCGGTGGGGGTTGCCCCCCTTGACTCCCCTTAAAGATATTTATCGGTACTGATCCTGAAGAGAGGACCGGATGCACCTCAACATTCAACTTAACGACGTACTCCCCCCAGGTTAACGACATTAATTCCTCATTCTTAATATTCTTAATTGAGATTTCCTACTTGAAAATTGAAAAGGCAATTACCATTTAAACAAGGATCCCTTCCATTCTTTCTGAAGATCATTGTATCTTCATTAAGATGGATACATCCAATAAATGCACAATAATAGCCCTATTTTGGCTCCTACTGCAGACCACCTATGGCCAAATTACACCTATATCTTCGTTTCATCCTCTAAACAGTAAATCATATGGCATAGCAGAAGGATTGCCTGATCGTTGCGTGGAATATGCGTTTATCGACAACCTGGGTAAACTAAACATCATCCCCTGCCAACATGCGCAAGTTTCTTATGGCCAATTTATCTATCAGGTAAATGGATACACCCCTTTCCTTGAAGACGTGATCGTTGATACGGTTGATCCCAATTTGATCATCCATAGTCTGGGCATGATTGGAGACAGTATAAACTTTGGCCGCATGATGTATCAGGTAGAAAAACCGGAAGGTCAATGGATTACGCCTTACTTCTACACCTTCAGACCCGCCGATGGAGCTTTATCTTATATTAAAGTCACCGATCAGCAAGGAAATCCAATATCGATAATAAATCTCATCTACGATTCCGGAAGATATATTGGCGGTGGAGTCCATGACCGTCAGGCTTATATATTTCAGATTAAGGATCAACAGGTTTCTATTCTTACGGAATTTAAGTTGAATGAAGCCATCACAAACAAGAAAAATACTTCACCCTTCATAAAATCAGGAAATAGTTATTTATGGCTATTAGGTAAAAAAGTCTTTCATTTTAACGAGAGTGGAAATAGCCATTTAAGGACCCAGGATTTAAGTTTTGCCTTTAATCCTGACGTATCAAATCTTTCCATTTTAAAGACTAATAATCAATTTTTTGTCCATACAAGCGAGCGCAAGATTTATCGCATAATTAATGATTTCAATAACATCGTCGAATGGCATCCCGACTTTCTGCCATTTGAACCTCTGCGATCTTATATGTTCCAGGACAACCAGGGTAACATCTTGTTTTCATTCCATAAGAATGAGCGGGAGTATGAAAGCTATCTATTAGATATCAAAGGCCAATGGCATCATTACACAGAAGTGATCAGGCTATTAAACCCATCTCCTGACTACTTTATCGAACATCCTCTGGCATCCACCGATTTCACAAAACATCTCTTTCAGATTAATTATAGCTTCAAAATAATTGAGGTTCGCTCCTCAAGTGGCATAACGGCTATACCTTCCGGCCCACTGCGGGGCATGATCGAATTGGAACCAACCAAGATTTACTCCAATGGGAATACTCTATTCAGCAAACAAAAGGAAGGTTGGAAGTTATCCCCATACTCTGATTGCCCATTTACCCAGGAGATCAATGATGTGCAAATTTTTCAGGATGCAGAAGGTATCATATGGGAATGTGGGGTCCAGGGCATTATAAAGTATAATCAGTCATTCTGTGACACAATTGGTTATAAGCAAAGTCTGGTGAGAATGATCCCCAGGGGCGAAAACTACTTCCTGGTCCTCGACTCTGATCAGAATTTGCTCCTATTCGACAAAAAGACAGAACAATTTGAATTCCTCGCTAAGGCGATTGGCAAGGAACTCAACATGCAAATGCTGCTGGATGCTGCAAACCGATGTTGGCTGGTAGCCAATACCAGTATCCAATATCTTGACCTGGATGATCCTGCCAATGGATTTATCCGATTGGAACATCCTGAATTAAACAAGGATTTTATTTCTATCGATGTCGATCCGGAAGGAAGACTCTGGTTAGGTACCTTTTCAAATGGCCTTCTGGTGTATGATCCCGGGTCGGAGGAGCTGGTGCATATCAATGAATCCAACGGTCTATCCAATAATTCGGTAGCAACGATGCTACAAGATGCTGATGGAGATCATTGGATCGGCACCTTTAACGGAATTACCGTAATGGATGAAAATCTAAATATCCTGGGACACATTTATGAAGAAGATGGACTGGTTAATAATGAGTGCAACCGGTGGTCTGCGATAAAGCTAAGTAATGGCACTCTTGGTTTTGGTTCGATTGCCGGTCTCAGCATCATCGATCCCGTACAGGTAAAAAATGACATTTCCCACAAATCACTCAACAAAATATACTTATCCAGTCTGACTTTGCCTGATGACCGGATCGTCCAGGGATCTGCATTCCTGGAAGAACTGATCCATAATGGTATTTCATTGCCGGCAAATAACCGGAACCTGAAATTATCCTATGGTCTTTCCCAATATACCCTACCAGAAAAAAGCATTTACGCGTACCGGTTTAACGGACTGCAGGATGACTGGAATTATATCGGCGGACTACATGAATTGTATCTCTTGAATCTTCCTCAAGGCCAATACCACGTTGAAATTAAGGCTTGGGATTATCGCGGAATTCCATCTGAAAACACACTTTCGATTCCACTAAATGTTGCGTATTTCTTTTATCAAAAGACCTGGTTTTATCTGATCTGCCTCGCATTTTTTGGCTTCATGCTTTACCTATGGTACCGGAATCAACAACATATACAAAGAAAATTAGAGGCAGAAGTAAAAAACAGAACTGCTACCATCCGTGCGCAGGCGGAAAAGCTGAAGGAAATGGATGAAGTAAAAACCCGGCTTTACACGAATATTACGCATGAGTTCCGAACTCCCCTGACTATTATCCGGGGCTTGACAGATCAGGTGAATCAGGATCCAAAGGCTCCTGAGCTGATAAAAAGAAATACCGACAATTTACTCCAGCTCGTCAATCAGATGCTGGATCTGAGAAAGTTGGAATCCGGAAACCTCAAACTGGAATTGAAACAAATTGACGTTATCAAATTTTTAAATTACCTGTGTGAATCCTATCAATCTTTGGCAGAAGTACAAAATAAGCAATTCCACTTTCTTGCTAATGAAGATGAACTTTGGATGGATATTGACCAGATGAAACTTGGCCAGGTAATTAATAATCTATTTTCAAACGCATTGAAATTCACGAGCGAAGGAGATGACATTTATATTCAGGTGGACAAGAAAGAAGGTGCTGAGGAAAAATTAAAAATCCGTATTAAGGATACCGGAATGGGAATTCCTGAGGAAAAGGTTTCCAAAATATTTGAAAGATTTTATCAGGTAGATGATTCGATGACCAGACAGGGCGATGGGACCGGTATAGGTTTGACTTTAGCGTCCGAATTTGTAGGATTAATGAATGGGCATATCCAGGTCAAAAGCAAGTTAGGTCAGGGTACCACATTCCAGATCCTGTTGCCTGTCACCAGGGAGGCACCCAAAGCAGAAACACCGCAGGAAGGTTCATCGAATGTCCAGTCCAAACCAACCCTGCTGGCCTTTGATTTTTCCGGTCAAAATAAGGACCAAACCTACTCTATTTTAATAGTGGAGGATAATGCAGACGTGATTCACTATTTAGGGAATATGTTGAAAGACAAGTTTCAGATCTCTATTGCCACCAATGGCCAGGAAGGAATTGACCGAGCTATAAATGAAACACCTGACATCATCATTAGTGATGTGATGATGCCGGTAAAAGATGGTTTTGAACTATGTGCTACGCTTAAGAACGATATGCGCACCAGTCATATACCGATTATCCTGCTAACGGCAAAGGCGGATATGGATTCAAAACTGGAAGGACTGCAAAGGGGAGCAGATGCCTATCTCCCCAAGCCCTTTCACCAGAATGAGCTAATGGTTCGAATAGATTCATTGATAAAAATCAGACTCAGACTGCAAGAAAGGTATAGCCAGGTGCCATTACCACATCCATCTTCAGAACCTGATCTGGAATTGGAGGATAAATTTATCAATGACCTCAATAAGTTGTTGACCAATCATTTGAGTGATGAAGAATATGATATACAGCAGATCTGTAAAGACTTGCATATTAGTCGTTCACAATTACATAAGAAACTGAAGGCACTGACCGGGATACCGACCAGCCATTATATCCGAAACTATAAACT
>JAGQWZ010000449.1 GCA_020436835.1 Saprospiraceae bacterium
CCATTGTATTTCATGTGATTCAGCCCGAGGGTCTGGAACGCGCTCTGAAATCCATGCCACAGGTGGACACCTAGTGCCAGATAGCCAATCAAATAGCAGATCATGACCACCGGATTCTTAAATGAGGCCACAACTCCGGAATAGACATCCTCAACCATATGACCCACCCCAGCATATTGAAGCATGGCATAGGGCTCTTCCGTAAATTGAAGGTTCCACCAGAAATCACCCATATGGATCATCAGAAATGCGAAGATCAGGATGCCCAGGATGGCCATATTTTTAGAGGCAAAGGATGCATTTGCTTTGGTCTGCACCAGGTATTTCTGGCCTTTTGCACCTCGATTAGCCAGCCACAGACGGATGCCCAGTAAGGTGTGGATAATAATGAACAAATACAAACCCCAGGCGATGGTCTGTACTGCCGGATTATGCCCCATGAATTCGGAAACAAGATTAAATGTTTCTCCACCATCCGACCGGAGTAATTGCAGATTTGCGGTAAGATGGACCATTAAGAACAGGATCAGAAAAAGTCCGGTAAGTGCCATCACCAGCTTGCGACCCAGTGAAGAAGTAAAAAAAGTGGAGACCCAACTCATAACTTATTATTTGGTTCCGATGGATGATCTTTATGCCCTGCAAATCTATTGATTTATCAGCGCTTCCCAAGATGGATCAATTACGGGATTTTTATTTAGAACCAGTCTAATTATCTGGCGGCAATTGTTTTGTCACCGCTGGTCTGCTCCATGCAAACCGATTCGTCATCATCCGGATGTGAGGCAGGAATATTTCTCAATTTTTCCGGAAACTAAACCTAATGGAACCTTCATTGTTTTACCTTCTGTTATAAGCTGTAAATCAGCCATTCACATTGGCTCCGGCCTTCTATGAGAATACCCTTATCTTTAGCCGGAATTTTAAATCCGCCTTGTACATCATGAGTACCGTCAATTTCGGTGATCTTCTCAGCCTTTTTCCGGAAGTAGAATTGCCATTGTTTCTCGATGAAGACAGTGCTTCACTTTTCAGCCAGAACAACGATCCATTTCCAGAGGAATTATTCGACCTCTTCCTGCGTCCGCTACTGCCAGAAGATGATGAGTATACCGAATACGTGCCTTGTTTCCGGATCAGCAAGGACGAATACCATGCCCTGGTGATCTGGAAAGCATCCCTGCTTACCTATGAGTACCTGATGCTGGTCTTTGACAAAAGGGGCAACTTCCTGGGTTCCGAACGCATCGGCGGAATGCTCGTGCGCGATGATCAATTGTTTCGCCGTGTGGCCCATTTTGACACCGACGGAACCATTAACATTGCCGAAGGGACCAGCGATCTCCGGGAAGCTTTTGATCCGCAGGCAAGCAATACCTATGAAATTGAAATTTTACCGAACGGAGAAATCTATAATTCCCGTTCCAAACTAAATTAAATGACTCGAAAAAAATCGTTCAAAAAGAAACCAAAGTCCAAAAAGAATCTTCAAAATCAGCTTTATCAGTTTTTCCATCACCACCCACAGAAAAAAGTCAACATCAAACAGCTTAGCAAGAAACTCCAGCTCAGTGAAACCTGGGAGGAAGTGAGGCATGCCGTTTATGTACTGCAAAGCCGGGGGGTAGTCGAGTCCGCTGGTGAGGATCGCTTTATGCTACATAGCGACCGGGCGAAAAGTGAATCGTATCAGGTCAGGGAAGGAAGGGTCGACATAATCCGCTCCGGCGCTGCCTACATCATCCCCGAAGATGGG
>JAGQWZ010000050.1 GCA_020436835.1 Saprospiraceae bacterium
GCCCCAAACCAAAAAAGGGTATCGAATACTTGCAACTCCGGATTATGCCAGTAGACTACGCCACTGTCTTCATACAGGACATCATCAGGATAAGATCCGGTAATAACGCTATCGGCAGGAAAGTCAGTGATCTCATAGGTCTTACTGAATATCTTACATATGTTGTCCGAAATGACCGTGTCGCCAGCAGTTCTCCACTGCACAATCCCGGAACTGGAGAAATCCGCATAACTGAAATTCCATTTTGCATTGGCTCCTCCAAAGGTCTGCGCCTCGATTGTATTAAAGAAGATCAGTATTAACAAGGCCAGTAGACATTTCATGATGTGGTACTTTTTTCAAAATTAGACACTAAAAGATTTCATTTAACCGGTATCTCCATGCAAGACTTTTTTAAAATAACAATAAATCCATAAATCTTCCCGTTTAGTTTTTATCCGATCTTACGATACATTCTTTTCGATTTTTCCCCGATCATAATTTTTAACAGCATTCCATCCATCCTGGATACCTCACTGGTATTTACCTTATGAGAACAAAATTTGATTTAATGGATAGAAAAATCGTCACTGGAGTATTGAAGTCAAGCCTGTTATTAATTATTTCTTTTCATTTCGCCCTGGCTCAAAAGTGTCCGAAAGCTGATCAACTAAGTGCAGGAAATATTACCGAAACCTCGGCGACCTTAAGTTGGTCCGGAGGAGATGAGGTGGTCTCTTACAAAGTTGACGTGAAACATGGGCTACAATCGAACCCTTTCAGTTGGTCAACGTCAATCGATCAAACCAGTACAACCGTCGAAGGTTTGAACCCCGGGAGTAATTATCGTTTCCGGGTAATGACCAAATGCGACAAAGGATCCGGAGGATCCAGCAAATGGGTGGACTTCACCACTGTGGGAAGCAGTCAGGACACGTCTGCCAATGGTGGTGGTCCGGCAAACAATGGACCATGCCCAAAACCAAGCAATCTGGCAATTCTGGAAATCGATGATACCAGTGCGGTTCTGGGATGGCTGGGAAATGAAGAAAATATCACCTATCAGGTTGATGTCAAACAAATGCAGCACACCGACACTTATAAATTGAGTGAAACCACGGATACCACTATTTTAGAAATTGATGGCCTGGAGCCGGGAGGTAATTACAAATTTCGGGTTAAAGCCAAATGTGAAAAAAATAGCAGCGGATCCAGCTCATGGATCAATTTCACCACGACCGGAGGGGATAGCACCTTTCAACAATGTCCAAAACCCACCAACCTTTCCGTGCCGGAAGTCACGGACTCTTCGGCCCTGCTTACCTGGATCGCCAAAGATTCTGTGAAAAATTTCACACTGGACGTCAAAAGCTATCAAGGTACGCCGTCATTTTCCTTCTCCACGACTATAGAGGAAGATTCTTTTTGGGTTGAAGGCTTAGTAGCCGATGGAGATTATCATTTCCGGGTAGTTGCTCATTGCTCTGACACGTCTGGTAGCGGCTCTTCAGACTGGTCGAAATTCCGGACCCTTCCCGGTAGCGACTCTACCAGCGTCGATACCATGGCAACCACTCCGGATGATGAACCGGTAGATAGTAATTCGGTAGTCCAGGCAGAAAAGTTGATCGCCACTTTCCCAAATCCGGCAGAAGAATCAGTAACGGTGGAGCTACCTACCGAAGATTTGGGTTTTTTGACCCAGGTCATCTTAAGCGACTTAACCGGACGCGTGGTTTATCAAATGAGATTAGAGGGAGTACCTTCGGAAAAACAGCTACCCATTTCTGTTAATAAACTGCGAGATGGACTATACAAATTGATAATCCGTTCAGTGGATTTTCATCAGACATCGACCATCCTGGTGCAACACTGAGCATCAGGGTTCTATCATATATTACCGCCGGAGTGTTTGTACATTCCGGCTTTTTTTATTTCTCTCCGTGCACTGACCATGAGGCCGGAAAAGCAGAAACATTTGAGTGTGCTAAAAGTCACAAACCACTTCCTGCTGCGAGATCGGCATTTAAATGTTAATTTTGTTATAAGACACTATTAAGCGACCATGAATACGGAAGTATTTGGTGAACTACTCAAGCAGATTGACAAGGATAAAAGGGAGATATTTGTGCTTGCCAGGATGAATCTGGGGAAGGGCAGTTCTACCCGGGAGAGACTGTATATTCTTCATTTAACTGATAAGAGAGAGATCCTGCATAAAGATGATCAGGGTCGGATTTGTGTTAAATTGCAAAAGGCTGCATCGGAAAATAAGCGTATTGAATCTATTCCGGTGGAAGATCTGGTCTCGGTAATGCCTTTCGAACTTACCTGATATCCATCCAAGAAGCAGTTGAATCATTGCGCTATCGCAATCGCATAGAATCCGTCACCAGGTCCACACAAAATTCGTTCAAACAAATCCGGTAAAAGCCATTAAAACCAGAGTGTTCTCACCACATTGAGCAGGTTAAAATCTGAACCTTAATTCATGGAAACGGCCGGAAATTGCAGGTCGATACTTTGATTGTATGTATGCATACGGGTCACCAGGGGCTCCATGACTGCCTCTACCGGCAGCAAACCCAGCAATTCCCAGATCTCAAATTCAGTAGCCGCGATGGTGGTGATCCACATCCGGTTCATATCACCGGAAATGCCATAGGTCTGGATCTTGCCGTCCGCGAGCATCTGGTTTAGCAGGAAAGAAGCGTCTTCGACGTTCTCTTTAAAGTTGTAGTTAAGTTCGATTTCGATTAAAAAGATGTCTTTCATGGCTTTTCTCTTTTGAGTCTACATCTATAAGACTACAAAAAGAACGATATGGCATACACAAAAGATCAGTTTAACAGAAAATTAAGGGATACTGTTAGACCAAGGGGATGGTTTCTTCGATTGAGGGGCAAAAACTCACAAACCCAATTGCTTAAAAACTAACGGAATCTCGAAAATTCCACTAATCTCTGTTCAAAACGGTGCCCATTTCCATGCACGAAAGGACAAATTTGTAAAACGAGACCCGCACCCGATGCGTAAAAGGCCCTATTATAGACGACGGACGAGGTTATCTGAGATCTGGCTTCCCCCTGAAATTCGTATGCCTCGAATTCACCGGCAGGTACCCTCACATTTTGTTTACCAACAAGCCTGTAGTCGGTGATCAATAGTGTATCCGGACTGCCACCGGTGGTGTACTGGCGGTACGTCATCGTAGTATCCAGGCTAAAGAGCACATCATTCGAAGGATAGCTGCGAATAGATTGTCCATCCTGAAAAATTAACTTAGTTATTTTCAAACCGTCAAAAGAAGAGGACTCCACATACAGGTGTTGACCATCAATGACTGTATCACCGAGGATTAAAGTGGTGTCGTTGGTGCGATATTTTTCAATTCCGTCCGGATCAACGGTATAGGTCTCATAGATCCATTGATTGCCCACATTTAGTTGACTCAGTTCAGCGATATCGGATTGATCCCGTGGATTAATTGATTCTTTTGTACAAGCAAATACGAAGAACAGGAATCCAGCAAACACTAATGGAATTGACAATTTCATTGGTAGATGGTTTTGCGATTAAAAGACCTCTTTAATTTAAGTTAAAAAGTCCTGATATGCTATAAAAACGAATGATTTAACATTCGAATTATCACCATCACAAATCTTTTCCTTTGTTTTTATTTCTTGTATAGTGGGACGTACCGAAAAACTGTGTATGAACCTACTTAACCGTATAATTCAGGCTAATTCCAAAAGTCACTCCGCGCTTAAAGTCCTCATAAATAAATTCTCTTCCATTGTATTCTGAGGATAATACGTAGGCGGCATTTAGCAGGTTCTCTGCACTTAATTGTATATCAAGGTTCTGGAATTTTTTGCTGACAGTAAAATCAAGTTGACTACGACCGCGATTATAAACATCCGGAGTATTATCCCTTCCAAAAATGCTGAGCCGGTCACCGACCGTATTTAAAGCGAGGATAGCCTCCATGCCTCCCAGAGCCGGACGATAAATCAGCGATGCATTCAGAATGAAAGGAGCCTGTCCTTCGAATGGCCGTTCTGTTCTGGATGTGGTCGCATTTTCCTCTCTAACGTCAGACGAAGCCTCGATGAAAGAAAAGTTGGTATTTATTCTAAATTTTTCAAAGAAAGGAGAAATAAAACCAAGTCTCTTGCGCAATTCAAATTCAACGCCATACAATTTAGCAGTTGGCACATTGGTATATTGCAGTGTTGGATTTGGTGTTCTCTGGTAAAATAAAGTAATCGGATTTTTAAATTTCTTATAATAACCACTGACCGAAATAATATCCCCATCTGTCAGGAAGTATTCCCAACGAAGATCGAAATTTGAAATATTCGTTCTTTCCAGATTTGGGTTCCCGCTAATAGTTGATTTGGTAGGTGGATCAAAAGAACTGAAATTGGCTATTTCCCTCAGATTCGGCCTGGCCAGGGTCCGCGAAAAGGATGCCCGCAAATTCATATTCTCCCGTACTTCAAAAATCAAATTTCCGGAGGGTAGAATATCGCTAACATCGATATTTCCATATCGCTCATCATCTGCCAAAAACGTATCCTGGCTTTCGACATAGATATCTGTCTTTTCATACCGCGCTCCACCAATAAACTTTAGTTTCTCGGACAAGCCCAAAGTAATCATGGCGTATCCAGCAGCAATATCTTCAGATCCAATGTAGGAATTTCTCGGTACCGACACATCGAAATTCCGGTTACCGATGATGTATCTTGGTTCGGGAGTGCCCGTGTCGTCCAGTGTCTGAATAATCCCGATATTATCATCCGCCAGGTAAGCATCTACGTTTCCTTCCACATCACTGAAAGATTTTGCCGCCAATAATTCACCACCGAAGAAGTAAGGTGATTCCCTCAGAATCTGATATCTGAATTCATTGAAAGTGCGATCCTTCTGTGAAAGTAAGCCTCCGACTTTAAGCTTATTGACATTGTTATCTCCCAAAGGCAGGGTAAAATCCAATTTTAAATCGACCTGCTCATCCTCCAGATCTCTCCAAAAGTGAAAGGGTAACTGAATATCCGATGCAGGAATATTATAAAAATCGGTTTCTACATTTCGAACGTATTCAAAAAAGCGGGTGTCCGGCTCATCCTGGGTTATATTTGCCATACTGGCTTTCCACTCCAATCGTGCATTATTAAGTCCGGTGAAAGCATGCTCTCCTCCCAATTGTAAGTTTAACATTTCACGCTCGGTCCATACCAGTGAATTCCCTTCCAGATAGCGGGGATAAATCAGGTTGTCCGGTCTTTCTCCCTCTATAAACCTCCCCACCTTATCAGTTTGATGGCTGTAAATGCTGATCAGAGACAACGTGTTTGCATCTCCTATTTTATAGGACAATCCCGCCATTCCATTCAAAGAAGGACTTTGGGTACTAAGGGTCTCCCTAAAATTACCCTGGTTAAATAAAGAGCCGGTGGTGATATCATCCAAAAACCAATTTGCTTTTGTATATCCTCCCAGGTGCGAATATTTTTGCTTGAATGAACCGGTTAGAATGACACCCAATGCATTCTTGCCTTTTCCGTACTGATTTCCAAAAGCAAATGAGAATCCATGATCCAAAGGAGTGGTCATGTAATCGGGCGTAAAATCGTTATTGCTGGAGCGAATTACCTGATCAACAAGGTTCGCGCTTTCGGTTGCTCCTATCTTTCCATCCCGGGGTCGCGGAAAGAGAGATTGCTCCAGAATTCCCAGTTCCTTAACTCTTGGATTGTCATAAATCGCCGGTCTATTTCTGGAACCTTTATCATAGCCGAAGTAATCTAAACTACTGCCATTATACGACAGAAAACCGTCATTAAAATTATTCTGATTATTGTAACCGGCTGAAACGGAAAAAGTGAGGCTAAAGCGCTCGGGAAAACTTTTGGTTTTGATATCTACACTACCGCCGGTAAACGTTCCGGGAAGATCCGGAGTAAAAGTCTTTGAAGTGATGATGTTATCCAAAAGGTTGGTTGGAATTAGATCCAATTGTGCACTATTTCGATAGGGATCGGCGGTCGGTATCACAAGTCCATTTAATTGCGACAGGGAATACCGGTCTCCGAGACCCCGGATATACACGTATTTGCCTTCATTAATCGTCGCACCGGTCACCTTCTTCATGGCTCCTGCAGCATTACTAATTCCGTATCTGCTCATTTCCTGAGAAGAAATTCCATCCTGAATTTTATCCGATTTTTTCCTTAAAAGTAAAACGGAATTCTCTGACCTTTCTACGGCTTTTGCCGTTATAACGACATCAATATTTAATTCTACGGCCTGATCAGAAAGTGCCACATCGATAATTGTGGTTTCATTGTCTTTAACCACGATGTCAGTGATCTTTTTGTCCACGTATCCTACATAGCTGTAAAGAACTGTATAGGTACCCGGGTCCAGCGTCATCTGATATTTACCATCCAAATCAGTATTGGTACCGGTTGCTGTGCCTTCGATGGCGATATTCACAAACATCAGTGGTTCAGCCGAATTTTCATCTAACACAGTACCGCTGATGATACCCTGTGCCCCTATGATCGGTACCAGAGTAATCGTGAATAAAACACTAAAAAGCCAATGTCTCATAAGAATACTATTTCAGGGGGCAAATGTACGGTGCTAGTATGAACAGAATTGGAAAGCAATATTACATATATATTAAATTAACAGGCCGCAAGCAGCTTTATGCTTGCGGCCTGTCCGTTAAGTTAAATCCTTTTGAGACTGTAGAAGGTTAGAAAGGACTTACGATAAATTTCTGGGTGGCTATTCCATACTCGGTAATCAGTGCTAAAACATAGGTTCCATGCTGTAAACCTGCCGTGTTTAAGGTAATTTGGTTGAATCCTTCATTTAGTTGGCCCATCTTCGAACGTTGCACTACTTTTCCGGTCATATCATTTACTACCAATTCTACGGCTGAACGTTGAGGCAGGTTGAAAGACACGGCTGCAACACCGGAATAGACTGGGTTTGGAGCTGTCGTGATTTGCATTCCATTTTCCGTTACATCCCGTACTCCGACTGTCACCAGATCTCCGAAGAAACCATACGAATCCAAAGCCGTCCATCCTAAGGCCCAGTTTGTTTCATTGTCAAATGCACCCCGGTAGGCAGTTGCCTGTACAAAATCAGGAGCATTGTCGTCGGTTGCAGCACCGGATAGTGCGGGTGATTCTGCATTGGGTCTGGGGTCGAGTCCACCATCAGGTAGTCTCGAAATACCCCCCAACATCGGATCTACATTTTCCGTATTTCCTGCTTCCAATGCGGCCATGGCAGCCGATGCTACCGGATTATCAAGTACCAAAGTCGTATAGTCAAAAATGATGTTGTTGGCAAAAGCGATATCTCCTGCCGCTAAACGGTCTTCAGAAGTAGTGTCGATAGCGATCGCATACCCTCCGGAACTTAAGATGATGCTATTCCAGATCTGAGCGGCACCGTCACTTTTAAAAACAATACCATCACTTTCTCCATTTTCACTTCCCGGACCGGCACCGATGAAAGTACCGTTATAGATCCGTCCCACTGTTTTTGGTTCTTTATCTTCAGCCTCGGAGCCATCGTATTCGATCCCGTGATCACCGCCAAATTCTGAATCCAGATCTTGTTGCAGTGAAAAAACAAATTGCATGGCGCCTGCCCAACTTTCATCAAAATCATAACTGTCATCACCAATGTAGGCTACGGCAGCGTGGGTAATATTTACAGCTCCGCCGAAGATTTCAATACCGTCATCTTTACCGGAAAAGATTTCAATATAGTCAATGGTTGTTCCGGATCCGACGCCTCCCAGCGTCAAACCGTTGATCTCATTGTCCTGTTCCAGAACCGCACCTCCGTGCCGTATCGACACATATTTCAATGTTCCGGAATTATCTGAGTTGTCATTTCCTCCATATTCACTTCGGCTATCTCCTTCCGGGATACCTTCGATAAAATCAGTACCTCCATCTTCGCCGATGATGCCATTTCCAAGAATCACAATACCACCCCACTTTTGGAAATCAAATGGAGTTAGGTCAGTTGTTGTATTTAAATCATCCTCTACACTGGTAAAGATTATCGGCTCGTCGGCAGTTCCCTCGGCAATGATCTTACCCCCACGGGAAATGATCAGTGCAGTACTGGCATCCCCGGTCGTGGTGGTACCTCTGGCTTTGATGACCGTTCCTGCCTCAATAATCAGAGTAGCACCATCCTCCACATATACATATCCGTCCATTTCCCATTCTACATCGGAAGTTAGCATCAGGGTCTCCCCGGCTTCAATACTGGCATCTACGATCACGGATGGTTGTTTCTCCACCAGATCACCGAAGAATCCGTATTCATCCATGGCCGTCCATCCCAATGCCCAGTTACTACTATTGCTGAAGGCTCCCCTATAAGCAGTGGTTTCGATAAAGTCGGCGGCATTGGCATCAATGGCTGCCCCCGATAGAGCAGGTGATCCTGCATTCGGTCTTGGGTCCAGACCCCCATCCGGCAACCGGGAAATTCCGGCTAACATAGGATCCACATTTTCCGTATTTCCTGCTTCCAATGCAGCCATGGCACTGGAGGCTACCGGATTGTCAAGTACCAAAGTCGTATAGTCAAAAATGATGTTGTTGGCAAAGGCAATATCACCTGCTGCTAACCGGTCTTCGGAAGTAGTATCAATTGCGATAGCATACCCTCCGGAACTCAATATTAAGCTATTCCAAATCTGGGCTGCTCCATCACTTTTAAACACTACGCCATCGCTCTCACCGTTTGCACTGCCCGGTCCGGCCCCAATAAACGTTGCATTGTAAATCTTTCCCACGGTTTTGGGCTCTTTATCTTCCGCTTCCGATCCATCATATTCTATGCCGTGATCCCCTCCAAACTCGGAATCAAGATCTTGCTGCAAGGAGAACAAAAATTGCATTGAGCCATCCCAGCTCTCGTCAAAATCAAAACTATCATCTCCGATATAGCCAACAACGGCATGCGTAATATTCACTGCTCCTCCAAAAATTTCTATTCCATCATCTTTACCGGAAAATATCTCTATA
>JAGQWZ010000450.1 GCA_020436835.1 Saprospiraceae bacterium
CTTGCTTTGATACGAGATTGGGTTGATTAAATTGAGTATTATTTTGCGCTTTAAATGGATCTGTGCCACGGAGGGACAGATGATTCAGGCTGTAGTTCGTTGTAATACTGGTACTTTCATTAATGGAGTATTCGGCATTTGCGTTGGCCAGCACATTTTCGGAACTCAGGGTCAGCAAGGTTTTTCTGCCTTCAATTTCCCCGGTGGTATTATCAATTTTGGGGTAGGGATTTCCGAACCAGTCATAGCGAACACTAGCCGTGTCCCTGGACAGACTTTCTGAAAAAACCGCTACGAGATATGAATTGAAGGAAAGCTTATCGGAAAAGATCCCTTTTTTATTAAATGCAAAGTTGGTGATTATCTTTTCTTCTTCCGTAGCGACCTTTCCATACGGAATTTTGGCCTGCCCAATGGCATTGGGTGGTTGCTGAATTTCATTGTGATTATCCGAGTAAATAACGCCAGCCATAAGCTGGTCGGCAAAACGGGTGCCGGTGAATCCAATTTCAGCCCAGCCCATCTTACTTTGATATGCATCATGGAATCTTTCGACGAGCGTGGGTTCCTGATCTTCTTTACCGGTATCGAAATTGATCAACTTGACCGGCACCTTATAATTATTGTCAGAATAATTTAAAAATGATTTAAAACGAGTGGTAAAACCGGATTTTTGATCCCGGTACTGTGCATTAATTGAAGCCAGATGCGTGTTAAAGGAACCCAGACTATAGGAGGCATCAAGGTATGAACTGGATTTTCCTCCGGTTGTTACATTGATTGCTCCACCCAGCGCATCGGATGAGATATGAATAGGCACCACTCCTTTATATACCTCAATCCGGTCAATAATATTTGCCGAAAAATTATTGAGAGATAAAGAACTTCCGAAGTAGTCCATGGGCACACCATCGAGGAATATTCTTACCTGGTTACCCGATAGTCCATTCAGACTGAGCGTAAAATCAGAACCTACTCCGCCCGACCGGCGGATGTTGACTCCGGACACTCTGCCCAATATGTCGTTTGCATTGGTGGAAAGGTTTTTAAACCCCTTGGATTCGACCACTTCTACCGCATACGCCTGTTCTCTGATGATCGTTGCCGACGACTTTCCCAAAATTAGGACTTCATCCAGCACTTTGATATCGTCTTCGAGAACAACATTTAATTTTTGCTGATTTTGATTTATCGAGACAGCAATATTTTTTTCAATAAAACCAAGCGCGGAGACAGTCAATTGATATTGACCGACCGGGATGTTATTAAACCGGAATACGCCATTAAGGTCACTCACCGCACCGTTTCCTGTTTCTTTGATCAATACGGTGGCAGCTACGATCGAATTACCCTTGGTATCTTCAATTGTGCCGGTGAGCAGCTGGCAATACACAGTGGTGACCTCAAAGAGGAAAAAGAGTATGGGAAATAATTTTTGCAGTTTTTTATTTGATAAAATGCTGTAAATAGATAGCTGCATAGATCACCGTCAGGATTTGACACAAAGCTATCAAGGAGTTAAGTCCCGGAAAATCCCTGAATTTGAGAAATTGAATGCCCAATGCAATGGATGCCATCTATCTCTATGAATAGTAATGTCAATCCCTAATCCTAAGTAGTGGGCAATCCCTAAAGCTGGTATTGGTCGAAAAATTGAAGGAATAAAACTGAAGGTTGATCATTTTATCCCGCCAGATAATCCATTATCGGGATAGCGCAGACAGCTTTGACTATCTTTGGGCACTTGTCATACTTTTTAAAATCTATCTTTTTAAAATAAGTACCTGGTAGTTATCTTATTTAACATCCATCCCCGGCACCTGGGGATTAACATTTAATTGGGATGACTTTATCAAACTTACAATACTATGAATAATCGATTTAAATACGTCCTGGTCCTCTATGCCGTATTGATCTACAGTAATGTATGGGCACAGCGGGAGATATCCGGTACGGTGGTTGATCAACGTTCCGGCGAACCACTGTCCGGTGCCCTCATTTCACTGGATGACCGTCATGTAACGCTCACTGACAATAACGGTAATTTTCACATGACAACCCATGCGAAGGATTCCCTTTTTCAAATTTATTTTCTTGGTTATCTGACGATCACAAAACCGGTGTCTGATGTTTTATCCGGTGAGGTCTATAAGTTAGAAATCAGGCCCACCAGTTTGAATGAAATTATTGTTAGAGCCTCTCCAAAACATTATAAGACTGATTTTATCGGTTCGAGCTACCGGATAAATCCCTCTTTGTTAAAAAATGTAAATCCACTCAGCACCGAAGAAATATTAAAATCGATTCCCGGGGTGAATATAGTAGGAGACATGGGCCTATCGAATCGCCCGAATATCAGTATCAGGGGATCCTGGGGGCGGAGGTCTAAGAAAGTGCTTCTCCTTGAAGATGGTTCGCCGGCAGCACCGGCTCCCTATATTGCGCCGGGAGCGTACTACAATCCGGTCAGTGACAGGATCAAAGCCATCGAAGTTTATAAAGGTGCAGATATGCTGCGACTGGGTCCGAATAATATGTATGGAGCCATAAATTATATCACTGCGCTCCCTTCGATCGAACCGGAATTCAGAATGAAACTGATTGGCGGGCAGCGGAATTATCAAACGTTGCTTCTATCATATGGAGGTTCGTGGGAAAATCTTGGAGCATTGATTGAAGTGGTCAATAAACACTTCGATGGATTTACGGATAACTCTACCGTAAATATCCTCAACCTTAACGCAAAAATCTTCTCACAGCTTTCGGAAAACCAATCTCTGTATTTTAAAATTAGTGGACAATATGAAAATAATCAAGCCTCACTCAGTGCTCTGACCCCTTTCACTTTTGAACAGAATCCAGATAGAAATCCCTTTGATGCGGATAAATTTACAATGCGGAGGTATGGACTGGATTTGATTCACAAATGGCTAATTAGTTCAAGGATCAATTTGACCTCCAAGATTTATGCGACGGATTTTGAAAGAGATTGGTGGAGGCAGGTGAATACGGTCATTCATGCAGGTGAAGTGAGGGATTACGTGGGTGAAGAAATATTCGAAAAAAAATATAAGTATTTGCAGGGATTGACTTTTGGAAGCAACGATTTTGTGAGAGTGGGAAGGATAAATAACGGAAGAGAGAGTACCACAGACAGTAGATGGACATTTACAGTTTCCGGCATGGAGGAGACCCTTGAATTACAGCATTTTCTATTTAATGTTGAAAATACCTTTGAAGCAGGCATTAAATTGCATCATGAGACGTATAAAGATCAATTTTTAATCGCTGACAGTTCGCGTTGGGCCCGCAGTGGAGAGACAAGTAAGGATCTGAATTACCGGTTGCTATCTACTTCAGGTTTTTTAAGAAATGAATTTCGAATTAAGCGATTTCAAGTGGTACCCATAGTACATTTTGAACACATTAACATGTATCGACAGGATGTGCTTGAACTATCTCGGAATCCATTTATAACGGATATCGAACAAGGCAGGATTCGGAATAGTTATACAAGTTTTTTACCAGGCCTTTCAGTAACCTATAGCCAAAAGCAATCCCAACTATTTGCCAGTATATACCGGGGTTTTATCGCTCCGTCTAAAGTATTCGGCTTCTATGTGGAGCGCAACGGTCAGCTGGTAAATCCGTTACAAGGTGAAAATGTCAATGTCACACCGGAACTGAGTGTAAATACAGAATTGGGTTATCGGTGGAGTCTGGAAAACCGGATCCAGTTTGAGCTTACTTATTTTGGAAAGAATGTGGAAAATTTTATTGCCGCTGGTGAAAATGAATTATTTATTGAGCCCGGAGGAGTCAGAATTGATGGTATTGAGACATCCGCTGCAATCAATCTTTTTTCGGGTGACCATTCCAATCTAAATCTGCATTTGAATGCGACTTTCTTACATTCGAAGGTCATAGATGGCGCTCTGGTGGATAAGGATGCTTTTGGTACGGTCGTGCATAGTGATTTTACCAGGGCTGAATTTATCGAGAAAGTAAACTCCAACCGGGGAGCCTTCGATATTTATCTAAAAGATGGACAGGGGCAGGATGTGTTGTTAGAAAAGCAGGTGCTGGATGAAACTGATTTTAACCTGATCTACAGGACGGTAGCACATTTTGGAAAAGGTCTGATCGAAGATCATGTTACTCCATACTCTCCGCAGAGCAATTTTAATGCGGCGTTGCATTATTCTAATGGAAATTGGACGGGAGGAATTAATTATGGC
>JAGQWZ010000051.1 GCA_020436835.1 Saprospiraceae bacterium
CGCCGCTCTGCTTGGTCATCAATACTTGATTTCACAACATATGAATTTCCTTAACTTAACGACATTGATTCTTACTTCCTAATTCTCCAGCCATCCACCGGTAAAGCCGGCTTTTTTCAGTCCTTCCCGGATGTACCTGTTTTTCTTCATCAGATTCCAGATCAATTCGTTTTCATGATTTTGAATCTGAATTAATATTGGTCCCTGGTCAATTCCCAGGTAATCGTGATCAAACCAACCTTTATTCTTAGTGTCTTCCGTGAACGTGAAACTCAGATTAAATGCATCTTTAAAACCGAATTCACCCACCAAATTATCGTAATTGTTTTCCCACATGTATTTAAGCGCCGACAAGCATTCATCGGGTGCAAATGGTACCGATCCACCGGCAGCCGTAGGCGCCAGCGTACCGTCGTCCCGTATTCTCATGGCTGAGGCCCCACGAGCGCTATAGGTCATAAACCGGATGGGTTCGTTCTGCCAGAGCGTATCCAGTCCGGCCGGGCCATCGCAGGCCGTCAATCCCCATTGGTCCGGGCCATATCCGATGAACTTTCCAGGGTTTTCGATGCAATATGCCCGGTTTGCCAGGGTCGCACGCCTTGAATTTTCGAAGTAATCAATGCCTTTGGTACGCATATATTCATCCTGAATATTCCGGAAATCGATATACATGTGACTGTATTGGTGACCGAACAAGGGTGAGAATTGCAGATACTCCATGTCTTGAAAAGTACCCCACTGGTAAGTCGACGTCCATCCCTCCCAGGCATCGTCGGGTATCGGGTGGGTAGGGGATCCCATCGCCATAATGAGCAGGATCATGGCTTCATTGTATCCGTCCCAGGAGGCTGGAATGAAGCCTCGTTCCGGGCGCCAACCCATACTGAGTTTGTCTTCATTGACATACATCCAATCCCATTCCACCCGGCGGAACAAGGCATCTCCCAGTTCCCGTATTTCCTCTTCAACGGGAGAATCGGCATCGAAATACTCAATCGCCGACAGGATTCCGGCCATCAGAAGCCCGGTATCGATGCTGGAAAGTTCCACATTTCTGTAGCGTAACGCTTTGTCGATGGTCAGAAAATGATAGAAGAAGCCCTTGTAGCCACTGATCCCGGAACTATCGGGTCCCTGGGGTAGGTCAGTCAATACTCTCAGCGTTTTCAGGGTACGGTCGGCGGCTTCCTCACGGGTGATGTATCCATTTTCAGCCCCGACCAAATAGGCGGTAAAGCCAAAGCCGGTGCCGGCGATACTGGAAAATCGCAAAGTTGGATGCCGGTCCGGAATTTGTAAATTATGCTCATAAGCCAGATCCCAGAAAAAATGAAAGGTTCGTTGCTTCAGTTCTTCAACAGAAAAAGCAACATCTGCTGTAGTAGATTGGATATTTGTTTCATCCGTATTTTTTTTCAATCCACATGATGGAAGAAATAATAAGGAGAAGGTGATAAGTAAAGTTGTGTGCGTAAACTTAAGTTCCATGACGTACAACTAAGAAAATGAAAGCATGGGTGCACAGAATATGCACCCATGTTCTCTCTACTGCTAGTGCTTGATAAATTTGGCATGTCCTGCCAATTTGCCTTTCAGATCATATGCTTGTATGTAGTAAATACCAGGTTGAATTTCATTGATATCAATTTCCGATTGGCTTTGATACCGGTCTCTGACCACTTTCACCTGTTGTCCCATAGCATTGTAAATCTCGATCTTGCTCATTTCTTCCGGCGCTTCAATGCGTACGGCATCGACGGCCGGATTCGGTGTGACCATGAAAGTCGGAACCGGCTCAACGTTGAAGATCCCGGTAGAGATATCACAGCTGGTTCCTCCAACTCTGATATTATCAATAAAGTACTCCTTATCTTCCGTGGGTATATTGTCAAAATCCAGGATCAAAGAGATCGTTTTAAACTGATCATTTGGAAATGAACTGTAATCCCAGGTGACGGTCTGCCACTCATTTGGCGTGGTGTATTGTGCCATCACATCACCGGTCGTGTTGACCGTTTCTCCACTTTCCAATTTAAATACGACCGAGGCCTCATGGTCCATCAGAATATCCATGCTGATGGTCTGATTGTTCGGGTCGGTGAAATTGATTGGCGTGTTTCCACGTAAAAATGCTCCGGCGAACATCTGAACACCATCTCCTTCGGCGGCTTCAACAAACCGGCCTACCTTGTCCGATGTATTTACTCCTTCCTTCAGCGGATTGTCAACCACATTAATTGTACTATCGGCATAAGTTCCATTGGCAAAATAGGTCCAACCGGTTGGATTATAAGGATCGCCTTCAAAATTGACTATACAGGTTTCGAACGGTGCCAGACCCCACTGAATATCATCCCAATAGTATTCTTCACCTACTGTTGCCTCTTGCCCGGCATTCATAAACAGGGTGAGCTTGTTATGGCCGCGACCGGCAGCATCACTAAAGTCAACGGAATAGTTCACCCATTCCTCTGCAGTAGTTACGTCCATGGTCACTTCCATTACATCACCGCTACCTCCTTCCAGTTTGAATAAGATCGGAACCTGTCTCGGTGCCCAAATTTTCATATTCAACTGATTGTAGATCGAAAGATCAAATGGCCCGGCAGCTTCGTACACTAATGCGGCCCAGGGACCATCCGGTTCTGTATATTTTCCAACTGTGGTGCTGTTGTTGGCTTGCGTAATGTCCGGATTGGGAGCAACCTCGAGATCTTCCGCTCCGAGGGATATGGTGGCATTACGCTGACACTCAAAGTTATCTATGATGTTCGGATCGACTTCGACTCCTTCACAAGGATCTACCGTGGTTTCTCCCTGGGATAAATTGTCAATATAGTAAGGGCCGGCAATTTCTGTCTCGGCATCAAAGATCAGATTGAGCTGACCGAAATCGGTGATGCTGGCGGAACTTCCAAAATCAAAGGAAACAGTGATCCATTCTCCTGTGCTGGAAATATCGCGGGTAGCATCTTTATTGCCTTCTACCGGACTTACCAATTGCATGGTGACCGTACTCGCTCCCTCCGGTGCCCAAATCATCAGATTCAACTGCGTCATTTCGCTCAGATCCAGCGGGTCGGATAGGATGGCAGTCAGGGAACTGAATGCATTGCTTCCCCGGGAATATGATCCAACACTGGCACTTTCATTCGGAGCGGTCGCATCCGGATTATCGATGATCTCAAAAGTGCCATTGCCCATATCATTATTAGTGGGGAACCAGGCCAGTTGGCCACCATCCTCGAAGTCTTCCAGAATCGTCGCTTCATTCATTTTCTCCGCCCACATGATTTCGTCAATATAAAAGGTAACATCTTCCTCATAGGCAGTACCGGCGGCAAAGAATATGGCGATGCGTTTGTGGTCTTCAGCGGCATATTGGCTGAAATCTGCGGTGAAATCTACCCAGGTGTTTGAGTCGGGCATTTCCAGGAAGATCTCCCGGGCCGGTGATGCTCCGCCTTCTAATTTAAACAACATGCGTTTTCCTACCGGTGACCAGACTTTGGCATGCAGTACATTAAGAGTGGACAGATCAATAGCATTGTCATAATCGGCTACCAGTGTGGCCCAGGCCTGCGTCGCCGGCTTTACGTACTGGCCTACCTTTGCGGTGCTATTCACGGTAGATAAATCGGGATTATCGACAGCAGAGATCTGATCCCAACCATTATCGTATGTCGCATTACGCTGGCATTCAAAATTGTCAACAACGCCGGGGATGGGAACGGTACCGGCACATTCATCCGGAGGTAACAAGACAAGGTTGTCGAATAAGTAAGTGTCCCCACTTTCTTCAACTCCCGGGTCAAAAAACAGAATTATCTTGGTAATCGTGGTGAAATCTGCAGCATCGCTGAAATCCATCACATATTCCCGCCATACGTTGGCACTGGGAATATTCATGCGAACTTCTTTTGCTTCTCCGCTTCCTTCAAGCTTTAAAATGAATTCTGTTTTCACCGGTGAATAAATCTGAATCTTGGCTCTATTCAACAAACTTAAGTCCAAAGGTTCTTCCTGTTCATGGATGAAAAGACTAAAGCTATGTGAATCGGATTTTGTGTATGAGCCCACATTTAAACTTGGATTTATTCCATCCGTTGCCGGATTCTCAACTACCCCGGTGAATGTACCGTTTCTAGCCTCCCAATTGAGACGAGGACCGTCCTCAAAATCTTCCAGAACCCACTCGGACGGTGCAGGTTCTGCGATTATATTGTCAAAATAGTATGTACTACTATCCATATTGTTTCCGGGTGAGAAGAAGATGATCATATCGGTCATGGTATTGACGTCTGACTTTGACCGAAAATCAAAGGTGAGCTCAGTCCAGGCTGAATCCTGAATGGACTTCCGGTCTTCCACAGCGTTACCACCACCTTCAAGTTTTAATAGAACTTCGGTGGCAATAGGAGACCACACCTGCATCCGGAAAATATTGTTTTCCGTCAAATCGAAGGCGGTATCCATTTGTACCCGGAAGAGACTAAAGCCCCGGTCGAAACCCTTAGTGTAGGACCCTACACTATCACTCTGATTTATACCGGATGTATCGGGATTGGCGATCACCCCATTATAGACGCCATCAGCCGCCACCCAATTGAGGTTGGCTCCATTTTCAAAATCTTCCCATACTACCTGAGCCGAGAGAATACCGGCTGTCAGTAGCAAAAATGTAATCAGTAGATTTTTTTTCATTTTCTGCAGATTTAATAAATTGTTTTTTATAAATGAAATTGTAAAGTCATCTAGGGCTGAGCATTAATTTTTTAGTGATGAAAAAACCTGAGTTCTTAATTACCAAATAATATATTCCTTCTTTCAGCTCTCGATTCAGACTCACATTAATATGACTGGGCCCGTTAAAAGCCTCCATCATCACTTCCTTACCTGATCGGTCGAAGACCTTTAAATGTTCGGGTGCCTGATTCGAATAGTCGATCGTAAAATCTCCTGAAGTAGGATTGGGATACACTTTAAGTTGATCTTCCACCCGGTCATGAACGGCCGTGAGCGAACTATCGGTCCTGAATCCGATTTTCTCCATCGCGTTATTTATTTCCGGATTTCGCATAAAATAATCCCAAAGCAAACCCGAACGGTGATTTTCAATCATGCAAATAATAGGTCCCTGATCAATAGCGAGATACGAATCGGCATACCAATTTTGAGATGGATTGAATGCATCGTAAAATCCCATGGGGCCCCAGACTTCTTCCCGGTAGGTGTCGAGAAAATGTCTCGCTGCCCCTATGGATTCTTCAGGAGTGTACGGTGTGGAACCAAGCGCGGCCGAAGGAGTGATGGTCCCATTGTCAGCTCCACTATTCGGAGCATGGGCTTTATAGCCTTGCGGATCATCGCTAGCCGTAAGTCCCCAACAATTAGGCCCGTAACCAGTGAATCCTTTGGGATTGTCCATACACCAGGCCCGGTTGACCAGGGTCTGATTACGCCCCTGAAAAAAATAGTTGGCATAATCGTCTCGCTTATTGCGGGGATCAAATCCCAGGAAAGAATAGTGGGTAAAAAATAATGGACCTCCGGTATCATTACCGACTTCCAGCTTGTAGCCATAGAATGTACGGTTATTCTCATAGTTATTGCTGGCCCAGCCCTTATCGTACATGCTGGATGGAAGCGTGTGGGTCGGCGATGCAATGCCCAGGACGTAAGTGATCATAGTTTCATTCCATCCCCGTATTGGCAGATTGATGTCAAATCCGTAGTTAGGTGACCAGTGCCAGGTCAAAACCTGGTTTACTTGTTTGCGATACCAATTCCAGTCTACTTCTTCCCAGAGGTCGGTGATGTTTTCACGCAAAAGCGTTTCCTCGGTATTGTCCCCATCGAAAAACGCCCGGGCGGTCAGTAATCCCTGCAGCAGGAATGCGGTCTCCACAAGATCTCCACCGTCATCCCTGGCGCTAAACGGAATCACCTTACCGGAGTTGCCATTGATCCAGTGAGACCAGGCCCCGTGAAAGCGGTCAGCTGAAGCAAGAAATCCTACTATTTTCTGCAACCTGGCTAATCCCTCTTCCCGGGTGATGAAATTCCGGTGTATTCCCACCAGGATTGCCATGACACCAAAGCCGCTTCCGCCACTGGTGACCAGATCTCCGGAAGTATTACGTTCCCTGGCCATTCCGGAGGCCGGGTGAGCAAAGTCCCAGAAGTATTTAAAGGTTGCCCTTTGAATTTCCTCCAGTAGCTGATCATCGTCCAGCTGCAATAGTTCATCTATCGGATCCACAACAGTGCCGTTTGATCCTCCATTGGAGACGGGATTGGCAAAAGTGAGAAAAAACAAACCACAGATGTAGGGATAAACATGCTTTGACCTGCTGTTTCCAGGAGTGGTAAACACACGTATAGAAAGGAGAATAAAGAGGTTAATGGTAACCCAATAAATCATAGAAATGGCACTATGGTCTTCGACAATGTTAACTATTTGTAAAGACAAATGCCACTTTTGGACCTCACTTTAACTACGCCATTTACAGTTTAACCTGATTTTAGTTCCTATTCGAATGCGATATAAGTCACACAAATACAAATAATTATAATGAAATATAAAAGTTAGTTGAAATTTTACGGAGCTACGCCATCCCCATTTCCGGACCACTAATACTGCAAGAGGATATCCAGGATGTTCTCGTCATGGTTCAGGCCCATTTTCTGCCGCAAACGGTAGCGCTTGTTTTCCACTCCCCGGATACTGATGTTTAAGAGCGGGGCGATTTCCTTGGAGGTGAGATTCATTTTCAAATAAGCAGCAAGCCTCAGGTCGCCTGCGGTTAGGTCCGGGTAGTCCTGTTTGAGCGTCCGGAAGAAATCGTCATGCACATCGTTGAAGTTGGTCTCGAAGAGTTTCCAATCGTCCTGGCTTGACATATGCTGTTGAATGAGGCGTATGATTTGGTGATATTGTTTATCCGGGAATTGCCGGCCGAGATTATCGCGGATGTCCGTGATCTGATCTTTGAGGGTCAGCAAGGCTTTATTTTTCTGAATGATATTCATGGTAGAATTAGCCAGTTCCTGACTTTTATGGTTGATCTCTTTTTCCAAAAGTTGATTCTGAAGGGCCAGGCGTTGCCGGTTTATCTCCCTTTCCTTTTCGATCTGGAGTCGCCGGGTATGGGCTTTTAGTTGATTGTCATAGTACAGGATCAGCAGCCACACTATTGCAGCAATGGCCATCACAAAAATGATCCGGGCGGTGAGTGTCTGGTACCAGGCGGGGATTTGGGTGATGGTAAGCACGTGAGCAGGTTCCAGATCTTCGTATTGCAGTTTGAATTCGTATTGACCAGGGGCCAGATTGGTATATTCCTTTCGCGTATCCAGCGACCAGGGTGACCAGTCAAGGTCAAAACCAGTCAATTGGTAGCGAAAAGGCCTCTCATGCGAATAATCGAATGAAGCAAAGCTTAATTCCAGGCGGTTTATCCTGGGTGGCAGTTCGATCTTCTTTTCCCATTCAATGATGTCGCCGGAAACATCGTATACGAGCGCTCCCGACTTGTCCCAGGCTTTAAATCCATCCATGGTGATTCTCCCATTTCTTCGGATTTCATTTGGCTGCGCTTTGAGATCAATAATGGCATAGCCGCTTTCAAGGCATACAAGAAAAGTCTCGTCATCCAGGGGGACGATGTGTTCGGAACCGCGGACCAGATGAATTCCGAACTGGCCTAAATGCTTGTCCCGTTTTATAACCTCCAGTTGTTTCTCCCGAATCAGGAATAAGAGACTGTCTTGCAGCGGGATGATTTTTTGATAGGGCGTATTGGCTGGTAGTTCGAACTCATAAGGCTGAAAACGCTCAGATCCCTCATCAAACGTAAAATACTTAGCCTCACAATGGAAGATGATCCGGCCTCCCATATTTATTATCGAAATGTTGTAATCAGTAGGAAGGCCATCCGATTCGGAATAGGATTTGACTTCCAGTATGGTGTCTTGGCTGAAATCAATTTTTATCCGGTGTAATCCACGATAGGGATTTGCGACCCAAAGGTATTTCTGGTGGTCAAACTCCAGTTCTTTGGCCCCTCCGGTGAACTCATGCAAGGTTTTAAGATGCTTCCAGTGACCAAGCTCCTTATGCATTAATATCAGCCCGGTGTAAGTTCCCTGGATCATCTTTTCCGGGTGGTTGGGTACTCTCTTTAGATCCCAGCCTCCGCTTACGCGGCTAACCGGCTCAAGTTCATCCCGGTCATTCAAGACAAAAGTTCCGTTGTTATGACCACAAACGAGGTCACCATCGATATTCTTCAGTTGCAGGACCTGTCCCTGACTGCCCGGTATAAGGGTAAAAGGATCTTGAGATAATGGCTTGGTACGGTCCCGCCGGAATAGCCCCTGATTTGTTCCGATGTAAAGTTGATCCCTGAATTCGATAGCGTCGAACAATGTACCAATTCGTCCACTGTTATCCCGGTAGAAGATGATAGGACTTTGCAGGTCGATCAGATCAACCCCGTCGTCAAGGCCCACCCACAGATTAGATGCCGAATCCTCAAACAGCGAGAGAACCGTATTATTCTGTAATCCTGAATTTTTATTGATATGGTACTTAAGCTTTCCCTCCGGATCTAAGATCAATAAGCCATCCGAGATTGTTCCTATGGCCCATCCCCCTTGCTTCAGGGCCAGCATCTTGTTAATTTGATGCTCCTGCACCAAATCGTCCACTTCCGTTTCCCAGGGTATGACCTGCCCATTCCGGTACAGAAACAGCCCGTTCTTCTCACTGGCAATGACCCAGGCTCCTGCTCCGGCCGGACTGATTCCGGTCACTTTCAAACTGGAAACTTCAACTTCGGGAATAAAAGGCTTAAATAAATCATTCTCGAAAAGCATGATGCCATGTCCCGTTACCTGCAGGATATAACGGTCATGATCAAAGGGATGCATAAAACGAATGGAGTACGGGGGAACGATCCGGCTCAGTTTTTCTCCATCATACTTGAAAACGACTCCAAATGAATGAAAGTAAATAGCCTGATTTGACTTGACAATGTTCCAGATTTCCTCACTGGCTGTCACTTCCCGGTCAATGAGCCGGGTAAGACTGGTATAGCTGAGGTGACCATTGTGATCCGGTTCCCAAAATCCAAATTCTCCATACGAACCGGCATATATCCGATTTTGATCAACCAGGAGCGTGCGCAGAATCTCCTGATGCGGCATGGTGTGCTGTTTCCAATTTACCCCATTGTAAGACATCAGACCACCGGTGTTGGCAAACAACATTAGTCCATTCTCCAGTTGGGCAATTTGCCAGTTTTGTTTCTGAGCGCTATAGGCTTCTTTCGAAAAATTGATAATAGCCGGAACCTCCGCATCCTGGGATACGACGGTTTCCAGCCGGAGGAAACTCACGCAGAGGATTATGGACATCAACCGGTAAATGGAGCCAGGTAACAGTCGCATTTTATCAGACCTTTCGGATATTCTCAACCATGTAATTCAGTTTGCTAATATGCCTGAAAATTAGGAACTTGTAAGCTTACAAAAATTATCGGCATTAATAAATCTGCCTCAGGCACTAAAAGAATTATAGGATGAACAAACGTAGATCTTTTATCAAGAAAGCAGCAATGGGTACCACTGCTATCACCCTCGGAGTACCTGCGATGAGTATGAGCGCCAAGAGTTACAGAAGAGTATTGGGAGCCAATGACCGGATTAATATGTGTGTGATCGGTGTTAGAGGCCAGGGATACGGTCATCTCAGAAGATGGGCCGGTCTTTCCAAAGATGACAACGTGCTGGTCAAAACAGTATGCGATGTCGATGAGTCCCTTTGGGATGAAAGAGTAAAAACGGTGGAAGAGATCCAGGGGTCTGCACCGGGTACGGAATTTGACATGCGCAGAGTCTTTGATGACCAGGACATCGATGCCGTTTCCATTGCCACCCCCAATCACTGGCATGCCCTGGCAACGATCTGGGCAGTTCAGGCAGGCAAAGATGTGTATGTTGAAAAGCCATGCTCCCACAATATCTATGAGGGCCGGAAAATGGTAGAAGCGGCCCGGAAATACGATCGTATTGTCCAGGTCGGTTTTCAAAATCGAAGTATTCAAAATGTTCGGAAAGCCATTCAGCTGCTACATGACGGAGGTCTAGGCGATATCTACATGGCCAAGGGCATGTGTTATAAACCAAGAGACTCATTCGGCATAGCCCCTGACTCCGAACCACCAAAGGAGCTGCATTATGATCTCTGGTTGGGGCCGGCTGCCTGGAGGCCTTATAATGAAAAGAAGGGACATTACAATTGGCACTGGCATTGGGCGACGGGAAATGGAGATATCGGTAACCAGGGACCACATCAATTTGATATAGCACGATGGGGGCTAAACAAGGATGAGCATCCCATAAAGGTGTCCTCGTTCGGAGGTTACTACAAATACGGACCGGACGAATGCAGTCAGGAAACGGCCAATACCCAAACCGCCCTGATCGAATATGCAGACGGTAAAATGCTGGAATTCGAAGTGCGGGGTCTTTATACTATGGGAGAGGGAAGTATGGATGTGAAAATCGGAAATCTGTTCTACGGTACCGAAGGCTGGATGGAAATCAACGGAAGTACCTGGAAGACTTACATGGGTCGGGACAACGAACCTGGTCCCAGCTCCGAATCGGAGGAAGAAGGCGTCGATCTGGGATACCTCGCTGCACCCGGAGGAGGAGGTCACTATAGCAACTTTATCGCGGCGGTCAGATCACGAAATAAATCAGACTTAACCTGTGATATCGAGCAGGGATTCCATTCCACTGCATTACCTCTTCTATCCAACATATCCTACCAGTTAGGTCGTACGCTCGAATTTGATGGAAAATCTGAAAAATTTGTAAATGATATGGAAGCGGATAAAATGCTCACCAGAGATTACCGCAAACCATATGTAGTCGAAAGTCAGGTATAACTGATTATTAAAACCCTGAAGCAGTCTTCTGAAATTTGCCCTCTTCCGGGTACTTAATTCAGAAGACTGTTTTTTTATTTTTCGTTCACCCGGTATATTTCTTTTTTTATCGAAGCGTTTTGCCATTTGGTCTAGATTGGGCCAGCTCTTTAGACCTAACCGGGGTGCTTGTGCGTCCTAAGAGTAATTCTACCTTTTCACATTGTTCTACCTTTTTTCCAGTGAAATGCTCTTTTGGAAAAATACCAGGTCGATTGTTGATCAGGCTATTTATGGCTGATTTATTTGTATCGACCCAGTATGGAATCCTTTAAGTCATCAGAAAAATTATTCTTATGAAACGCAGAGCATTTTCAAAAAATTTACTTTTA
>JAGQWZ010000451.1 GCA_020436835.1 Saprospiraceae bacterium
AATAGTGAATAGGATTAATGGGACGGCCTTTGTAATGAACTTCATAATGAAGGTGTGGAGCTGTGCTGGTACCGGTACTGCCTACTTTCCCGATGACTTCCCCTTTTTTCACCGATTGACCTACCTTTACCTCCATAGTGCTGAGGTGGCCATAGAGCGTTTCATATCCATAACCATGGTTGATCATGATGTGATTACCGAATCCGCTGCGGTCCTTTTTTATTGAGATCACCTTGCCATCACCGGTAGCTCTGACCAGGGTTCCACGATTAGCCGTAAAATCCAGGCCGGTATGCATTTTCGGAATCTTATGAATCGGGTGCATCCGCATGCCGAAACCAGATAAATATTTAATCTTACGCTTTACAAAATCTTCCCGAATGGGCTTGATCGATGGAATAGAATTCAGATATTTTTCTTTCTCACTGGCAATGTATTCGAGAGAATCCAGTGATCTCGACTGAATGGTGAGCTGCCGTCCGATCTTATCTGCCTTATCCAGGGTGTTGTGCAACAGCTGGCCCGAATTCTCGTAGTTTGTCAGTTCACTATAGCGATTATGACCTCCAACGCCGGCATTCCAAACATCCTCATTTACGGGATCCATACCAAAGATCATGCGGTGCACATTGGCATCCCGGTCCTGAATATTATCAAGTACAGCCGACATAATATCCAACTGCTCATTCAATGAAGAATACTTGATCTTCATCTGGTCAATTTCCCTGATCAAGGCTTGCTCGCGGGGAGAAGGACTATATTTCATGAACAAATACAATAGCCCCGCCGCAGTGAGTACCACTGCAAACAGAAAACCAAACCCGTGAAATAACCGTTTAGAAATCGGGGCACGATATCGTTCAAATGTCAGGCTTTTGGGATTGTAAACAAACTTTTCCTTTTTCATCAAATGAGGCGTTATCCTTTAAAATAACTACTTTTGTCGGCCTAGTTTTGGATGAGTTCGAGACGGGATGGCGCAAAAATAGAATGCGCTTCTCAAGATACCAAATCTTTGTTCATATTTAATAGATTTTTATATAATCATCTACTGCCGTAGAGTTATGAAGGCTAAACAAATAAGACAGACATTTCTTGATTTTTTTCAATCGAAAGAACATAAGATCGTACCCTCTGCACCGATCGTCACCAGTAATGATCCTACCCTGCTTTTTACCAATGCCGGAATGAACCAGTTTAAGGATTATTTTCTTGGCAATCAGGTTCCACCGGTTAACCGGATCGCCGATACCCAAAAATGCCTTCGAGTTTCGGGAAAACATAATGATCTCGAAGAGGTGGGAGTGGACAGCTATCATCACACCATGTTTGAAATGCTGGGTAACTGGTCTTTTGGTGATTATTTCAAAGATGATGCCATCAAATGGGCCTGGGAGCTGTTGACTGATCGTTTAGGATTATCTCCGGACCGGCTCTATGTCACGATTTTTGGTGGAGACCCGGCGGAAAATCTGAAACCGGACGAAGAAGCAGCTGATCTTTGGAAGCGATTTATTCCGGTAGACCGGATCCTCCGGTTTGGGAAAAAGGATAACTTTTGGGAAATGGGTGATACCGGTCCGTGTGGTCCTTGTTCGGAAATACATATTGATCTGCGCGATGATGCCGAACGCTCAAATCATCCTGCCACAGCGTTGGTCAATAATGACCATCCGCAGGTGATTGAGATCTGGAATCTTGTTTTTATCCAGTACAATAGGAAACAGGATAGTACCCTGGAATTATTGCCTGCAAAACATGTGGATACCGGAATGGGATTCGAACGGCTGTGTATGGCTTTACAGGGTAAGAAATCAAACTATGATACGGATCTTTTTACCCCTTATCTTGATTTTCTGCAGGAAAGAACCGGAATCCGCTACACAAGCAGCTATACCCGGGAGGCAAAGACGGATATGGCCATGCGGGTTATTGCGGATCACATACGGGCAGTTTGTTTTACTATTGCAGATGGGGCGATGCCCAGCAGTGGAGGAGCAGGATATGTAGTAAGGAGAATTTTACGCCGGGCGGTGCGCTACTACTACTCATTTTTGAATATCCACGAGCCATTGTTATACGAAATGGTGCCGATAGTGGCCAATAGCTTCAGCGAGATTTTTCCGGAACTTATTGAGCAGAAGGATTTTGTTACCAAGGTAATTCAAGAGGAGGAAAAATCTTTTCTGAGAACCCTGGAAGCTGGTTTACGAAGGCTGGATGCCCTGAAGGTTGATGACGGGACAATTGATGGGCAGGTTGCTTTTGAGCTATATGACACCTATGGTTTTCCCATTGACCTCACCCGCCTGATTGCTCGGGAGAGAGATTGGGACGTGGATGAAGCTGGCTTTGAAGCAGCATTAGCCGAGCAGAGAAACCGGTCAAAAACCGATGCGCGTAAAGATGTGGGAGATTGGTATATTTTAAAAGATACCGGGTCCAGATTTGTCGGGTATGATCAATTATCAGTACCGGAAACGGAAATTATCAAATACCGGACGGTGACCACGAAAAGTGGCCCGCAGAAACAGGCGGTTCTATCCATCACTCCTTTCTATGCGGAAGGTGGTGGACAGGTGGGTGATACCGGTGTTTTGATTCAAAAGGACAGTGAGGTTAAAGTGCTGGATACGATTAAAGAAAATGACCTCTTTATCCATATTTTGGATGAGTGGCCCAAAGACCTGGATCTGCCTCTTCTAGCCCGGGTAGATCATTCGAAAAGGCATCTGACGGAAAATAACCACTCTGCTACCCATCTAATGCATGCTGCGCTTCGGAGGGTTCTGGGAGACCATGTAGTTCAGAAGGGATCACTGGTGAACGACCGGCACCTGCGGTTCGATTTTTCCCATTTCACCAAAATGACTTCTGAGGAGATTCTTCAGGTGGAACATATTGTAAATGATAAAATCCGGAAAAATATTCAGAAAGAAGAAGCACGGGATATTCCGATCACCGAAGCCAAAGAAGCAGGTGCAATGATGCTGTTTGGTGAGAAATATGGGGAAAACGTCCGCATGATCACTTTTGACCCGGATTACTCCGTCGAACTTTGTGGAGGATGTCATGTAAAAGCTACCGGGCAAATTGGTTATTTCAAAATCATCAGTGAAAGTGCTATCGCCGCAGGAGTAAGGAGGATAGAAGCAGTGACTGCTGATTCTGCGGAAGAATATCTCGATCACGAATTACAGGAGTTGGAGGCAATACGTCAATGTTTCAAGAGTCCTCAGAATGTAGCTGATCAGGTAGCTTCACTGGTTGAAGAAAATAAGTCGTTGCAGAAGCGTATCGAACAATTGCAAAATACCGCGGTGATGGATATGAAGAATACGCTGAAAAACAAAGTTTCGACGGTAGGTGATGTCAATTATTTAGCGGAGAAAATCGACGCAGATGATTCCAAAGCAGTTAAGAATTTAATTTTTCAACTGCAGAAAGAAATCAATAATGCTTTCATTGTTTTGGGAATGGTGACCAATGATAAACCACAAATAATGGTGGCTATCAGCGATTCTTTAGTAAAGGATAGGGGGCTTCATGCCGGAAACATTGTACGTGAATTAGCGAAATTGATAGAAGGCGGAGGAGGTGGTCAGCCCTTTTTTGCTTCTGCCGGGGGTAAAAATGCCTCTGGTTTGGATCAAGCTCTGAGCCAGGCAAAAGATTTTGTGACGAGCAGCAATTAAAAATAGTCTATGAATTTATTGGACTTGTACATCGATCCGGATATTTCCAGGGCTAGTACACTTCCTTCTTCCATTTACGGAGACGGACAAGTTTATGAAGTCATCTTAGATAAAATATTTGCCACTTCCTGGCAAGTCGTAGATTTAGATCCGGAGGAGATTTATAATGTTTACCCATTCGTCTTATTAGATGGCTCACTGGATGAACCATTGGTTCTGGTGCGCCATGAGAATACATGGAAGTGCCTGTCAAATGTTTGTACGCACCGGGGAAATATATTGATAACGAGCCCCGGTAAGTACGGAAATCTCGTTTGTGGGTATCATGGTAAATGCTTTGGCCTGGATGGTAAATTTAAATCCATGCCGGCTTTTGAGATGGCGGTCGACTTTCCCTCGGCAAAGGAAAATCTCCCGGTTTTGGAGCTGGAAAAACTTGGTCCTCTGCAGTTTACTTCTATTGCCTCCGATGTGGCTTTCAATGAGTTGGTAAGTCCTTTACTCGAACGGATGTCCTGGTTTCCCTTCGATGAGCTTACATTTTGCCAGGAGTTATCGACAACCTATGCGGTAGACGTAAATTGGGCGCTCTATTGTGAGAACTATCTTGAGGGATTCCATATCCCTTTTGTCCATGAAAATCTAAATAAGGCTTTAAAATTTTCTGAATATACCACGGAGGTCTTTGAATTTTGTAACCTTCAGGTGGGTGTCGCCAACGAGGGTGAAACACACTTCCAGTTACCTTCCGACCACCCGGATTTTGGCAAAAAAATCATGGCCTATTATTGGTGGCTTTTTCCTAATACCATGATTAATATTTATACCTGGGGTATTTCACTTAATATTGTTAAACCCAAGGGTATGGAAAAGACAGAAATTGTTTTTAAAACGTACCTTCTTCCCGGAGTTGAGAAAGACTTCTCCATTTATGACGATCTAAAAAATACGGAAATGGAAGATGAAGCGATCGTAAAGAATGTCCAGATTGGGGTAAAGTCCAGATTCTATGAACAGGGTCGTTTTTCTCCTACCATGGAACAGGGAGTTCATCATTTTCAGAGTCTGATCGTGAAATTACTTCAACAGTAGTCAATATTATGGAAGCTGACTCTAATGGCCGGAAATTATTTATCCATAAATGGATACCTGATAATCCGGGTGCCCTGCTTTTCGTTTTACATGGAATTTTCGAACACGGTGGCCGGTACAGGGAGGTCGCAGAATATCTCAACCGGAATGGAATCGGTGTCATTGCTGCCGATCACTATGGTCATGGCAGATCGGGGGGCAGGCAAGGGTATATCGACTCATGGGATCATCTTATTGACGACACGGATAGGTGGGTTTCTCAATTGAAAGACCAATATCCGGATATTCCCTGCTTCATCATGGGACATAGTTTAGGAGGCCTTTTAGCGGTTTCTTATTTGAATAAATTAAAGCCCGATTTTCAGGGAGTGATCCTGTTGAGTGCTGCATTGAAAGTGAGTCGCGATATTTCTCCGTTACTTCAGGCGATGGCTCCGGTGCTGGCTGCAATGTTTCCAAAACTAAAGACCATCAGACTCGATGCCACCGCCATTTCAAGAGATAGGGAAGTGGTGAAAGATTATCTGGAAGATCCTTATGTATATACGGGAAAAATATACGCGCAGACCGGCAACGAAACGCTCCAGGCCACAAAAGGGATTAGTTCAGTGGGTCACGATTTTAAATGGCCGGTATTAATTCTGCATGGCACAGCTGACCGGTTAACTCAACCTGAAGGGAGTCAGGATTTTTATGATCGCATTGAGTCAAACGACAAGACAATTAATTTTTATGAAGGCTGGTATCACGAATTGTTAAATGAACCAGAAAAAGATATCGTCTTCGAAGCTATCCGGATTTGGATTACGTCGCGGATTTAAAACCTGAATTTTTCCAATTAATTTAAGTGGTATATAATTGCCAGACCAATCCACTCGGAGTGGCTATTTGATTTTCCTGAGATTTCAGAAAGATTATCATTTCCTGTATTCCTGCGCCAATTTACCGTTGCTTCCAAAGACAAGGTCAGGGGTTTAGCGACCCGGTTGGAAATTCCGACGCCTGCTAAAGTCCCATTTCTGGTTATTTTACCAAGCACAAAATAGCCCAGGTTCTTATTCAACGGAGGGCAGTAAAAATTGTCGAAGAAAGTCAGGGTAATATACCTTGGTAATTGCAATGGAGCGGATGATTTAAAAAAATTATATCGCGTTCCGCCGGCAATATTTCCGCCGGAAATATATTTTTTGTTTGCTCTTTTAATTTGCTGAATTCGGGATTCCAAAAATATTTCAGCGGCATCACAAATTCCAATCGAAATTCGAAGTCCGGTGGATCCCAGCGACCGGGCATCCTTGCCTCCGGTCTCGGTCTTCCATTTAAATAATGCAATCGAAGAGCGGATATACTGACCTTTGGTGGTTGATTTAATAATGGTAGATTGACCACATAGGGTCAAGCTTTGTAGGATACAGAGACTGAAGATGATAATGTTTTTCATTTTAAAGTGCTTAATCCAATATTGGATAGGAACTAAATAGGAAAGGTCATCATTGAGAACGGATTACGCTCCTGATGGAGAATATGACGGTTTGTAACCGGTGTCAGCATGGGAAAGTACTGTAGTCCGGTCAGTCCGATCGAGTCATTATTTCTTATTTTGTGGTTATGAGCACTTCATTATCCGTTTCTCGATGTAGTAGGTTTGTACTTATAATTTACCTGTTGCATTCCTGTGCCCTGTTGTCCGCGCAGGCGTTTCTTGATTCGGTGGAGTATTACTACGATCAGGGAGCATATAGTTATGCGATTCCCTTTTTTGACCAGGCCTATCAGCATTGGATCGAACAGGAAAAATGGGATAGCCTGTCAGACCTCACGATCAAGTATGGTGTCGCCGTGGCCTCTCAGGGAGAGATTGAGGGTGCCATCGATTTATTGGATAGTACTTGGCAGATCGTAGCTGATCATCCCGAGGCGGAAAAGAACAGTATGGGCCTGATTAATGGGAAAGCTTTTTACTTGCGGGCAATCGGTCAGTTTGATGAAGCGCTGGAATTGCTTCGCTATGCGGAGAACCGGGGAAAAAAGATCTATCGGCAACCACACCCCTTCATGGGACAGACCTACGAATATTTGGCGATCTGCCATATGGATCGAAGTATGGCAGACTCGGTAATTTTTAACCTCGAACGGGCAGAGGTTATCTATGAAAAGGTCTATGACCAGCATACGCGGAAATTTGGGTACTTCTACAATAATGCGGCTTTGATGTCCATTCGGCTTGGGGAAATTGACCGCGGGCTGGACTACTATAAGAAGGCGTTAAAGATCCTGGAAGAAGCCTTGCCTGAATCGCATCCGACGTTGGGAATTATTTATAATAATATTGGTAGTATCTATTCCGACCGCCAGGAATTTGATCTGGCGATAGAGTATGCAAGCAGGGCCAGAGAAATTTCGCAGGCAGCCGGAGATGCACTCAATGAGATGTACTCCACCTTCAACCTTTCTTCGTATTACATCATACTGGGCCAATACGACAACGGGATTCCTTTGTTGCAATTAGCATATGAGATGGGTATTACGAACTATGGTGAAGATCATATAAATCTCGCATCGATTCTGGATCTGTTGTCGGAGGTTCATATTCAACTGGGCAAGATTAAGGAAGGTCAGGATAATGCCCTTAAGGCCCTTGAAATAAAGCAGGATTATTATGGCGAACAGAATGTAGAGGTAGCACAATCCTATTTCACTGTCGCCAATGCATTCCAGAGAGGTAATCAGGTGAAAGAAGCACTTCCATATGCAAAAAGAGGTCTTGAACTGAGAAAATCATTGCTTGTAGAAGGGAATGAAGAAATTGGCAACAGTTATCATCAGGTGGGTGAGATTCTTCAACTAGTGGGACAGTTTGAAGAGGCAGAATCAAATTTCAGACAGGCACTTGAGATCTATAAACAAAGAGACTATGTCGGCCATTGGATGTTAGATACTTACGGAAGATTAGGAGACATACACCGGATACAAAACGATTTGAGAGGTGCTATCGATTTTTATAAATTAGGTTTGAGATCCGTAATAGCTGAGGGCAATTCGAGAGAAATCCCCGACCTGAAGGACATCCGGCATGCCCCAAATCTCATGTTAACTCTGGAAGGTCTGGCTACCTGCTATATGATACGGTTTCACGCTGATCCTGATGATCATGCAGCAGATCTGGATTCTGCGCGGGACTATGGCCAACTGGCGCTGGACTATGAATTATTGCATGAGAATTTACAAGAGGAAGGAGCCTACATCTGGTCAAATTACTCCGAGTCGCTAATGGGCATTTTGGTGCAGATCGCTTACGACTCCTATATATTCGATGGAGACCAACGGCATATCCAGATGGCCTGGGATGTAATGAGTCGAATGAAGTATAATGCTTTGCGGAAAGGGCTTCAGAGTGAGGAGGCGATTCAGTTTGCCGGACTCCCGGATAGCTTGTTACAAAAAGAAAAACGATTCCGTAATGAAATAGCCCGATTGCGAAAAGATGACCATTACCAGGATAATGAAGCTCAGTTATCATTGGCTCGTCTCGAATCAGATTACCAGGCATTCCTGCTGAGATTGGAAAATGACTTTCCCGACTATTATAAATTAAAATATGATCGAAGTACCTCCTCTATTTCTGAATTACAGCATGCAATCGATGATTCTACCCAGGTGCTCCAATACCTTTTGGGCCGGGACTTCTTCTTTATCATGTCGATGACCAGTGATTCGATGATCTTTGAACAGATCTCTTATGACAATGAGCCGTACCGGCAATGGATCGACTCATTGATGATCTCTCTACGCAGTCAGAATTGCCGGGAATTTGCCAATAATAGTTTCAGACTGTCAAACTTGTTCTTCCAGCCGTTTATACTTCCTGGCAAAAAGGAATTTATCGTGGTACCACACGACCTGCTTTATGCCTTAAATTTCGAATATTTTCTCGCTGATTCAGTTTCAACTTCCTGTTCTTTCCAGGATCTGGATTTTGCTATTTATCACTATAATTTCAGATACATTTACCTCCCGGAAGAAATCCTGGGGGAGCATCAACTGGAGGACAATGGCAGGATATTGGCGATTGCTCCTGGTTTTGAGAATGAACGCCCGGGGTCCGGTACAAGGTCGCTGGAAAAAGATTCAATCGCCAATGAAAGGAGTCACCTAACCCGTCTTCCCTGGGCGGTCAAAACAGCAGAACAACTGAAACAACAGCTAAGTGCCAGATTGCTGGTTGGTGAAAATGCCACAGAGAAGAATCTACGGGATCTGATCAGTGATTTTGGCATTTTGCATTTCGGTACTCATGCAGAAGTTAATAATGAGGATCCAATGTTGTCCAGACTGGTATTGAGTCATAGCACTCAGGAATCGGAGGAAGATGATTTTTTATTCACCTATGAGATCTATGGTTTGGATTTGCATGCTTCTTTGGTGAGCCTTACTGCTTGTGAGACCGGTTTGGGAAAGCTGCAAAATGGGGAGGGCATGCTCTCCATGGCAAGGGCTTTCCGTTATGCCGGTTGTCCCAGTGTTGCCATGTCTTTGTGGAAAATTGATGATCAAAGCAGTGCCCAAATTATGGAAGGCTTTTACGAAAAATTAGATAAGGATTTGAAAAAAGACCAGGCTTTAAGGGAAGCTAAACTTCAATTTTTATCTCAAAGCCCGGCCGAATTGTCAAATCCTTTATTTTGGGCAGGTATGGTTTTGGTGGGTGATAATTCGCCGGTGGAAATTAAATCATCGGCCTCAATTTTTATACCGCTTGTAATGGGGCTAATGGTCCTGGCTCTGGTTTTATTTTTCATTTTTCGAAAACGAAGAGCTCTATTTCAAAGTTGATTGAAGTAGATTACCGCTCCCACCTTAAATTTATAGGACATAAAATCAAATTCCGGAATTGCCTCCCCGTCGTAACGGTTATTATTTAGATTTCCAACCGACATACTGGATTCGAAGGTGAGGGCAACGGGCAGACTGAGGTGATATTTACCGCCTACTGACAGTGTTCCTCCAATCCCACGAAGCTCATAAGTGCCCACAAATTCGCCAAAAAACCAGTCGTCTTCCTCAATACTTTGGTCACTGGATATGACGGATAAAGATGCACCGGCATAAAATCTCAAAGGATTAAGCGTGGATCCAAAGGTATAGCGGGCACCCAGATCAAATTGTTGAACACTGTATGGAAGTTCGAAAAAATCCACTTTTGTAACTCTCAGGACAGATCCGGCACCAAACACTTCCAGATTCTCATTGAACCCATAACCAATTTCCAAATTGTATGACGCACTTAATTTTGAATTGACCAGAAATTCATTTGACTTCCAGCCACCCGCTCCGGCTGAGGCCTTCAGGGAGATTCCACTATTAGTAGATTGCATCGAAAAATTCTGTCCGTAAGAAAGTATTACACTTAGAGTGAAAATTGCTAACCAAATTATTTTTTTCATGACTTAAGATTTTAATCGTTTAGTAAAGTTTCATTTGCCTTTTTATAGGTGCCGGAAGAGAAAGGTCATCAGGTCTTATATCTTTTTTTAGATTTTTTTTATTGGGGGGAGAACCAGGGGCAATATGGAGCGGTATTTTCTAATCATTCTCCCGGCTTCAAAAGGAGTTGCTGCCTGATCTGGTTTACTGGCATGTAGCAGGCAGGCAT
>JAGQWZ010000452.1 GCA_020436835.1 Saprospiraceae bacterium
TAATCCTGGCTCAAATCTTAAACTGTGAGTCACGATCCCACCACTCTCTACAATCATGTCGTCATTGACATATAATTCTCCATTCAAATTCAGGGTACCACCATTCTGTATAATCACATTATCAAATGTGTCCTTCCCTGAAATAGCCATACTACCATTAACGACCAAGTCATTCTGGCCAGACAATTGGTAACTAGATATCACCATTGATGCAATAGTTAATTGAATTACAATGAAACCAGACTTGAGCATGTTAATGGAGTTAGTGTAATAAAGCATTTTCGCTACAACTAATGTAGTCGAATATCGATTTAAACTTCTGGACTATTGTTCAAATTTCTAGCACTATTAAGCTAAAACTGCTGTATTTAAGGGAAAATCCAAGTATCTTCTAGTATCTGAGTTCCATCTTTCCATCAATCTGATAGAGCGAAAGAAAAATAATTGGATACTAGCAACATCCTCATCTATAAGTTTGTGAGGGAAAACTCGGAAAATTCAAGAGTTACATTCACCGATCAATCATGTGATTCATTACGATCCTTTGGAATCCAGATTGCTACTATCTCAGTTCTTTAGCGACACTATCTGATCTTGCTTGCCGGTACTGGAGTTATCGTTTTAGGGATACCTTAAAGTCTTCCATGGCGATTTCCCTCTGTCTTTCTGAGGAGACCTGATCCATTTTGGAGACTTCTAACAAGAGACCAGAGCGAACCATTTGCATATACTTGCCATCTTTAGTGATATACCACTGTTCGGTACCGTGTTTGGTGGTCATATCGACATATTCTCCTTTGTGTATGTTGCAATACTTAACCATCATCGGAATGGTGGCACGATCCAGGTTAATGGATTTACTTTCATAGGAGTTTTCAATAGTAGACAATGTACCATCCGCCATAAGCCAGCAGATCACCGCTCCTATGATTAGGATATTCGGATTAAAATGAAATCTTCGCTTAATCATCAGATCGATGAGGCTAACGACCAGGGTCACGAAAGCTCCAAGAATAAGAGCACCTACAACCCTTCCCATGGACGCAGCGATCCCGATCTCGGGTGGCATAAAACAAGCAATGGCCAGAACGGCGATCCCAATCTTGCTAAAAGTATTCAAAGGAGATATTCGATCGGACATAGAGGTGTTTCTTCCAAAGATAAGAAATAACGCATACATGCTCTAATTTGATTCGCAGAATTTGAATCACTTCGATCCTATGATAAATATCAAGGATCAGGAATTTCTGGATCAACTGGCGGAGAGATTGCGAACTATCAGAAAAGAGAAAGGGATGTCACAAGAGGATTTAGCCTACAAATCTAATCTTGCGCTTTCTCAAATTGGGAGAATCGAAAGAGGAGAGACGAATCCGACCATTTGTACTTTGAAGGTACTGGCGGATGGTCTTGAGGTTACTTTGTCGGAATTGTTCAACCTCGATAGACCATCAAAATACTAATTAAAGCTCTCACGGTGATTGAATTACTTTTTTCACTTCTACATGAAAGGCCAAATCTGTCTAATTGAAACTTTGCTGAAAAGGTACAAGGGATAAGAGGCAGATGAGCTACTTAATAATCGAATGTCCTTAACCCTTCTCGATGCTTTTATTGCAAGAACTAAACTACAAGGTTTCGTCTAAGCCTCTTCTTTTACATTTACAACCCAGGCCTTCGCATCCTCAAGTTCTTTCTGATATCTGAGAAAATCAGGATCGTAGCTCCATTCTAGAGCTACTGTATTGGCATTGCCATCTGGCAGGTCTTTTACATTCTCGGGTATCTTTCCATATTTCTTTTGATAGGACTCAGATTCATATTCTCCATAAACCATCTCACCGTTTAGAACTCTATAGAAAGCATTGAAGTACATAGATCGATCATAGTGCATGAATAGTTGAACATCATTAAATGCCTTTCCCCATTCAAGTAGTTTATCGACATGACACTTTACTATAGCCTTTTCTCCTTTAACTTGACAATCAAATAAAATATCCGTTTTCTGACCTGCTATAAATGTCCAACCACAGAATTCAAACATGAACATACCCGCACAGGCATGCATCTTTTTTAAAGCTTCGCTCCAAGGTTTTTCTTCTCCTTGTAGACAAAAGTATTTTTTTACATATGTGATATTCGATCGAATCACCAACCACATATTATTTCCTCCAAAAGATTCTTTCTGATATTCTACTTCCGGTTTTTTTGACTTCTTGGTTAGTCGCTTCTGAGCAGCTAGGATTTTTTGACGGGGATACTCTTGTTGCGGGTTAATTAGTAGTTTTGCGTTCAATGAGTACGCAATTTTACTTAATTCCACTATGAGATCTGCTTGTATTTTGTCATAATAAACATGCAAACTTCCTTGTATTAAATCTAATCGGGCTAATTTCTCCGAACCACTAGTTATTAGAATTGCAACATTGTCATATTTAGCTGTTCTCTCAGAGTTTGCAAAATCATGAAAGTAAACTAATCTTGAATTTTTTCTTACTTCTTGCTGCCATTCTTGCTCACTTATCCGATACTCATCAGGAATTAATTCACTGAGCGAGTTGCTTTTTTTTAAGAATCTACTGATGTCCATTGCGTCTATAAACTATCTTCGACTTTTGCCAAGTTAACCTTGACCTTTCCAATTAAATCCTGCTGATTCTTTGATGTTAAATAATCATCGACCATTTGCTGCCATTGCTGGACATTTGCTTCAGGCGTATCGAAATCTCTGATATAAACATCTAATTCAATTTTTTGGACATTTTGCAAGTCTGCATGGGTTCCGAATTTTCCAGGATTTCCAGGACCTTGATCCATGCCCGCAATGATGTCGTCTAAGTGTTTCTTATTGTATTCTACATTGGTAGAACTTTTCATATTGATCCAGGACCATGGATTGCTATTACGCGTTGTTTTGATACTTACTGCCGTATTGCCTTTGTATACATCCACTATAGGATAATTTTGTGAACCGATTCCTTCTCCTAAATCATCCAAGCCAGTATACTTGTAGCCATTCTTTCGATATTTTCCTTTCCAAAGTAGTCCCTCAAAAAATCGACCTCTTCCAAAATATCCCGTTGCTCGGCCACCATCAATAGGATTCCAATCTATGCTCTCATCCCATCCATCTTTAATCATCTTCCCTAAATCAGTTAACGAGGTCTTAGCTCTATTCAGAGCATCATCTATAGTTTTCCAGCAAGCATTATGCACCACAACACCAGACTCACCCACAAGGAAGTTATGCAAGCCCTTAACCTCAAGATTATAAACCGTCTCCGATCCTTCTTTCTTAGCTGAACTTAAAACTTTAGCATTTCCAGACTTAGTTAATACTTCTTCACCAATCTCTAACTCACCTGCTAACTTCCAATCACCTGCAGTAGTCGAGAATATAGGATGTTGATAAGTAACGCCTAAAGATTCTCCATTATCAAAGTCGATATTATAAACCTGATTCGATTCATGAGTAAATAAAGCCGTTACTGGTCGATAGTCATAATCATCTCCCAGATAGCTATCGGGATCGTCATCATCCACAGGTTTCTTCTGCGGTATGATATGCTTGATCGAAGTAATCCTAAACGGCCCTGATATTCCCTGCTCAGGCAGATTCATTTCTACAACAGCATCTACTCGATATCCCTTCTGATGTATCCAGTCGTTATGCAGAGCCAGTTTTGCTGTAGACCCACCATGGAATTCTTCAAAAACTACCTCGTACCAGTTTTCATCATCGAGCTCGTATTGATCACGGTCTCTTTGTTGGTAACTTGTGTAAGGATCTTTATTTAAGAGTCCTAAGTAAATATCATCATCTAAACTTGCTGTTAACCCGTATGTCGAGTTTACCGTTTCATGGGCAACAGCATAATCGAGAAGTTGGACTTCTTGTATTGGCACAGCGACGATTGGCATTGCTGCTGCAACGGCTAAAGATTTCGCATTAGAGATTTTGAATGAATTATTTGAGCTATTGTAATTTTTACCAGCCATTAGTACCGGGGTATCCTCCACAAAACAACCTCTTCCCAGAATTGTGCACCGAGTTGCAGCAGTAAAACCTATATCCGAGGCCTTTGCACCTTCTGATAGATACTCCACAGTCTTTACTCTGGGAGCCTTAAAAAGATTGCTCAGATTTTTCGCGAAAGATGCAAATTTTGTGGTCAGTTTCTTTTCCAACACCTTTCCACGAGTAAAATAGGCTTCAATCACTTGATATGCGACAACACCTACTGGATATCCAGCCTTTGCCGACAAGATCAATAGTTCCCCGATCCATTCACGCAAAGCAGCTCCGACTTGCTCCACTAGTATTCTACCTTTGTCATCCAATATACTTATTACTTCTCGAACATCGGCATAAGCCTGCGCAATTTCTTCTTTGGTTTTCTGGACCTCCTCAGGATCGGTAATGAGTTTATATAGAAACTTAGCTGTTGCGGCAAACTTTAAAAGATTCTTTTTGATGAACTCAGGGTGCAAGGGTATAAAACTCGTTGCTTTCAATCCCAATTTGCTACCATCATAAAACATCTGAATACTGCCCAATAAACCATCAATAAGGCCGCAAGCCATTCCACCTTGAAATTGGGGTATTTCAGGGTTGGATTCAACATAGGGTAAAAGACATTCCTTGCCCCATTGCCATTCAGCAGGGCAAAAAGATCTTTCATTTCTGGCCACTGGTTCATCATCGGCCAACCATACAGTCAAATCCTCGTTGTAATAAAAATCCATAATGTTCTGCACCTGTTCTTCCGTGAGATTATCCCTCAATTTTACCTTTAGTCTCGGTATTTCGGTTGGTACTATTAAATTGTCTAGATGTATCCAAACAACCAAGTTCCGTGTACTTGAAACAAACAAATCATTTGCGGCATCCAGACTTGCAATATGATTATCAGTTACAACGAAATCCCATGTTAAATTGATGATTTCATCATTCCCTGAAAAATTGTTTGCATTTTGTAATAGAGTGACAAAATCTGTAGCAACTCCATTAACCATTACTTTCACTCCAGAAAAATCCGGGCCATCGGGAGTCTCTGGTTGCTCCTTTAGAAAGGAATATCCACTAGCGATAGGTATTTCAACAAAATCTAAACTCTGAAATAAATCTTGAACTTCCTCTTCTCCTATCAAATAGTCGATCAGCTTTTGAATGGTAGCAATTTCCATATAATCATTACTGGAAATTTCGAGATCTAAAGAATTTATATACTTCTGTACTTCAGATTCAAACGCTGCAATTTCTATATCACTGATCTGAATTCCTTGATTGGTAAGGGGCAATGTTTTGAATTTGATTTTGTAATTAATGACATTATCTTCACTGACATCCCGCTCCTTTACAATCATCAAATAATTTTCTCCCAATTTTTCTTGCACTGCATCATCAAATAGTCTATCATACCCTTCGGTCGGATTTACGAAGGCCATAACGGGATAGAAATCAATTCCATACACGGTAAAATCTCCTCCCCCCATATTGCTGATAAGCGTGACCAACTCACAGGCTTTGCTTTCAATCTCACTTTCGTTATAAAAGGCCTCAATGCCTGAATGCCTTTTCTCTGCCTTATAGCAAGTCTGTGCTACCACAAATCCGCTACTGAACCACAACCAAAGGAATATTCCGAAGTATTTGGGATAATTCATCGTTTTCTTATTTTCTGATTAGTCTAAATGAGTCTACTATTATTGGGTCTTTACCACCTGATTGCTGTAGATTTTATCGCGTGTCTGCAGAATAATTTGATAGTTACCCTGCGGCCAGGTTTGGGTTGGAATTTCTAAAATCTTTTTATTGTCAAATGTCAGGCCCTGCCCTCGCCCTATCCCTAAAGGGGGTCCGCCCGCAGGGCTCGAAGAGAACAAGCCCCCGCTACCTTTTATAGCGGGGGACGAGTCATTCTTGCTGGCCGCCCGTGACAATGGCCAGGCTTCAGTGTACAAGTTTTTCTTAAATAGTATTCTACCCGAAAGATCAGTCACCTGTAGCAAAGTCGGCACATGGGAAAGCCCCTCCGGGATTTGAATATAGATGTAGTCGTTAGTTGGATTGGGGTATGCCTGAAGGGGCAGGATCTCTATCTGCCGGGCGGAAGTGGTGCTTCCCACCAGATCCAGACGAAGTACATAATCCAAATCGCCGGTGATCCAGATGCGGTCTTTACGGTCTATTAAAATTCGCCGGATAAAAGGTGATGAGTCGTCAACCCCGATATCTTGATAGTCAATTTCGATGGCAGATGATCCGGTAAAATTGTCATAAAATAAACCCCGTTGCGAGGATATAGCCCATAGGTCACCAGTTGAAGTAATATCAAGACCACTAAGGCTAAATACGTTGAAGGGATACCTTCCCTCTATTCCTTCAAAATTATTGCCATTCCATTGTAAGGGAAGTGCATTTTCCAAGCGGATCCACACTGTTTGATCGGGCGCAACCACTACACCAAACACTTTACGTTCGGTACCCGGAATTAAATTCACTTGAGATCCATCAAAGCGCAATAATCCTGCATCGGTGGCAATCCAGGCAATATCACTGCTGTCAATGGCAATATCATAAGTAGTGTTTACATTAAATCCCAAATCTCTTAGATCGTAGATAATCCATTCACCATCCTGATACACCTGGATATTTTCATCATCATCCAATACGATGATGCGGCCATCTGCAGTCACATCCACTTCATTTATCCAACCACTGAGTATTTTCTCTTCTGCGTCGGAGGTCGATATTTGGTAAAGTCCGCGAAATCCCAGAGCCACAACGATGCTACTATCGGGTAAAATGGCCAAATCCTCTATTCCCTCGCAAGCAAAGCACTCTACAATCAGAAAAGAATCCAGTATTGCATCATACCGGAAGATCTTATCATCAGAACCATTGAAAATAAAAATGGTACCGTCCATAGACTCGACTATGCCTTGCTTGGTTACTCCTTCGAGATCAAATCCGTCGTACCGGTTGCTGGTAAATTCCGGTTGTGATTGCAACATTACGGGTATGATGAAAAAAATCAGTGCCTTTATCTGGAATTTCATTGACTTCAGTTTTTAGCGGTGAATAATTTCTATTTTCTGTTGATGAAGAACTCCCGTTTCATCAGTGATGGAGAGGAAATAAATACCATCAGGCCAAGTGGTGGTATTAATATTGTATTTATTCAAACCCTTTAATAAGTCGGATTCGCGTTCGTAAACGACTCTGCCTAAAATATCTAGTAGTGTGGTTTTTGCCTGAGTTCGATTTTTCAGATCAATTTCAATATTCAACTCCTTGGAAGTCGGTATTGGGAAAATTCGCGTTTTTCCAACACTCGTTTCAAAATGGTTAATATTCTCAATTCTCTCCAATAAAACATTATTGATCTGATTGTCAGATGGAATTTGGCATTGACCTGGCGGATTACATGATAACTTTAAAGTAAAGCCCGTGTTACTAGGGTAATCACTACTAGTAATAACGTCTACGAATTCATAACCGGGTATAAAATCTATCTCCAGGGAGGTCTGCAAACCTATTTGAGCATTAGGGTAAGAGCCAATGCATCCTTGATTGTCTCTATTTGTACTAATATCATGTTCAGAAAGAATAAGATCACCTGCATACCAGATATCCAAATGATCAGGTATACAGGCGGTTTGATAATTTATTCCTAAACATATATCCGAGGTAATCCGAATACTATAGGTTGGAAAAGAACCATTATTACCGCTGTAACTAAGAGGTGGAATATCTCCACATTCAAAAGTATTTGGTGGTAAGTAAAGTTCCTCATTCTGAATGGTGCAGCCTCCAGCCAGAAATACCTGGACCCGGTAAGTGCCAGCATCCGTCATGGTGAAAGAATTTGAATAAGAAGTTGTCGTATTGGTAACTGTTGTTCCATTTGGTCTTGTCCAGACATACTTTTGAACATCCAAACAGGAATTAGCGGTGGCGGTAAGTGTGGTGCCCGATGCTGCCAGAGACACACTTGCACTATTGCATGGAGGATCAAACGTAACCTGACTGGCTACGTCAAAACAGCCCAAGCCATTCGATTGCTGGGGTGCCCTTACTTCCACTTTATAATTACCGGCACTGGTGGGAGTATAAACGGCCACATTCGAATTATTTATAGGAACTCCATTCTTCAACCATTTATATTCCAGTGAGGTAGCGTTTCCACTAACATTAGCTTCAAGCTGTTCGCAATTCTGGATGATGGATACATCAAAATTATTACATTGAAATTTCAATGTTTTAGTTACCTGAGTAGAGTTTCCACATTGGTCGGCAGCAGTAATGGTCACAGGCACATTTTTAAATGAATTAAACCGGCAATAGTTTTCATCCAGCCTTGGATAGCCTGTCGTAAGGTCTGCATATACATCCTGGCTAGTGTTGAATTGGACATCTAAAATTAGATTTCCACAATACGAACCCAAAGGGTTAGCGCCTAAGAAATCATCTATCCAGGCGTCTATTAATGAGGCCTGATCTTGCTCACAAGGTTTGACGGTTAGATCACTCCCTCCTGTAAAACTAAGACTGTAGTTAGCTCCTACAATAAGGTTTACAGTTTTTGAGTAAATAGGGTCGGCATCAGACTTCATCCGTGCCTGGAAGGTCACTGGAAACGTACCACACTGTCCATTCCAAGTGTTTAGTGATCGAGAGTAGATCAGGCTTAAATTCGTTCTGGTTTCGCAATTAATATCCAAGTCTAAACCACCATAAGAATTCAACCAGGTATTTATAGTATTGGTAGGATTACCGACACAAGGATCTACCGTAAAATTTTGGGGTTCCTGATCTATTGTAAAGCAGGTATTCGTATAAGTGTCTAAAAATTGTGCCTGACGAACAATCGTGGTGCAACCATCTGAAGCCGAAAATGAACTATTATGTACAAGTAGAGCTACCCCATCGTCGATACCAGGAGATCTAGGGTCTGATGATGTCCAGGTAACACTGTTACATGAATTAGTAACTTGCATCCCTCCATGAGAGGCGTACCATGATTCAAATGCGTTGCTCTCACAAAATCCTTGTCCATCCTGAGGGGCCTGAAGCACAACCATAGGAGTATATCCCTCTACCTTGACATTGACCGTTGCGGTTGCCGTTTGATTTGAGCAGCTTTCGGTCACAGTAAATGTGATATCCAAGCCAGCAGGCATGCACTTGGTCACCGGGCCAACCTGTGCATAATTGTTAGTGATGGTCACAGTGCCACTGGTACAACCAGATTGGGCATATTGAGCCCAATATTGGGGATTTAACCAGGCTTGCATTGAGGATGCAATTTGTTGAGATGACGAAGAACAGGGCAACGAAAGGTTTTCTGATGAAGGAATTGAGAACGTGATACAGGTGACGTTATCATCCACACCATCGAGACAATTATTATCTTTTCCATCGCAAATTTCCGGAGCATCCGGATTAATTAATGGGTCGTCGTCCCTGCAGTCACCCACTTGTGAGGTATAGCCATAGGGGGTAGCTTCACAAGCTACTTTTGACTGTGTTATATCACCCCATCCGTCCAGGTCATTATCCCTATAGACGGTAAATGTAGCCAGACCATCTTCTTGATCAGTGAGGCCATTACAATTATTGTCTTTTCCATCACATTGTTCCACGGCTCCAGGATGGGTGAACTCATCATTATCGTCGCAATCCTCATTGTTCGAGATATATCCTGATGGTTGACTGCAGGCATACTTGTAGTTTTCTGCATCACCATAGCCGTCACCATCTGCATCACGATAAAAAATAGTTGACCCTTCTGCCCCTAAAGTGGGATCCCCGTTGCAGTCAAAATCGGTGCTACTGCAATCTTCTGCTGCGCCAGGATGAATATTGGGATCAGTATCATCGCAATCACCATCGACTTCCACATAATCATCAGGACAACCACACTGCATGGTAGCTGTGCCCGCACCGTATCCATCGCCGTCTTGATCTAGATAACATTCTTTCAGATCGCATTCTTCCAATTGAAAAGAGAGCGTCCAGCTGCATTGACTTGAGTTTGGATCACTCTCTGTAATCTGAACCGAATATAAACCAGGACAAAGACCATTTGGAGCCGGCAAAGTTGAGCCATTGCTCCACAGATAATTTAAAGCCACCGTTTCTCCTTCAACCTGGATAACCTCCAAAATACCGTCACAAGGAGCTACTGTTGTACTAGGATACTGGACTACATTAATCTGGAACTGAGCTTGCAAGACCAGATGAACCATAATACCCAGCAGTGTGGCAATTATTCGTATTTGTATTATTACATTCATGAGATTTCGATCTATTGATTAAATTATATACCATTGGGTATTTTAACCATTTTAGTATCACTGAGTGGGCTGGTAGCACCTCCCTTATAACGGGCAAGCACCTGGTATATATAGCGATGACCGGCGATCACCTCTTCATCATAGTACTTGCTCCCTGTGAGCATTTCGGGTGCAATTATTTTATAAGGCATAATTGCACTCCCATCCACGCTGCGGTAAAGTTCGTAGTCAACCAAATTATCATCATTTGGCTCCAGCCAACTAATGATCACTGAAGTAGAGAGTTGTGAATTAAAGTATTGCACCTTCCTGCCTAAAAGGAAGGTGTAAATCTCCGCCGGCGACTGACTCATTAAGTCATTAAATTCTGTGTTAGATATAACCTCATGCATGGCTAGAGATGCTAACAATGCCGTATCAATTATCTGTGTGGTATCGTATTTTGCAATCAATTCCTCGATCAATAAATAACTGGGGTCAAGCAATATCGAAGGATCCGCTGTACAAGTCGCTTCTACGATAAAGTTCTCAATCGTTGCTTTCTTCTTATTGTCGAAAGGAGTAACTGTAAAGACTTCGGAACTGGTTACATTATCTGCTTCATCATAAGCCAAAATTCGATATTGATACTTGAAACCATCGACGGTTATAGTGTCGAGGTAACAAGTGGTAACAATTCCGGTAGGATCGAGATTATTTTCATACTGATCCTCGGATTCCTTTGGTATCGTGAGAATTGTACTCCAACCTGATATTGATAGATGAGCTTTTTTTCGTTGTATTTCATGTCTCACCACATCTTCACTGGAGCTAAATTTCCAACCCAATGCAATACCTACCGGATTAGGTTCAGCTTTAAAAAATGAAGGCATCGCCGGAGCTATTAAATCCGGTCTCTCCAGTTCCAGAAAAGCGCTCCAATCTGAACAATTGTCATGAAGATCGGCTGCTGCAACCCGAAAATAAATGTGGTCCACCATAAAAGTTGGATCCACTTCGTAGTAATATTCCTCATTGCTTACCAAAGCACTGGTCAATTGGGTATAATGTCCGTCAGGCATATTGGCCATAAAGACTTTATATCCCATGAGGTCGCTATCTGGTACCGGATCCCATAATAGCCGGACCTTGATTGGAGAAATAAATTGACCGATTAATCCGATTGGAATTGCTGGTGGGGTCTCATCCATCAGTTGACCAAGCGTGGGGATAGAGCGATAGATATATCCATTGGCATCCCAGCAGGCGATGGAATAATATCCTGAAGCAGCTGGACTTATCAGGTCATATGATGTAGTATTATTGGCAAGCAAGTTTTCCAAAAGTCCTTCATACTCTCCATCGGGAGTCTCGGCATAGTAGATCTGATATCCGGTCATCTGCGATTGCAGGCTGGCGTCCATCAATGGCCATGTCAAAGTGATCACTGACTCGGTACCGGCTGGTTGCTCCATGGTCAATTCGAAATCCAATCGATCTGGTCTTCCGGTGACCTCAGCCTGATCCGCTCCCGGTCCTTTCATACCAAATGGGGTTCTTGCCTCTATTTTGTAGAGATACACCTCTCCGTTTGTGGGCAGAATGTCGATAAATGTGGCTTCTCCATCATCGACCGCATCGGCCTGGGTTAAGGAATAGAAAGGGGTATTGTTGACCTTGACAAAATCATTGTCTAAAGGACCCAGTCGTAATATGTCATAAGAGCTGTAGATATCTTCAAGCGATTGAACCTCCCAGGTGATTTCAGCCCGGAGGTCTTTTCCCACAACCTGAATGATCTCCGGAGCCGGTAAGACCTCGATATTATCTAAACTGGCTACAGCGTAATTGTACATATGCTTCAATGCATTATCGTCAGTATTCATGGAGACCCGGTAAACATATTCTTCTCCAGGAATGGCCGTATTATCATAATATCCCAATGCTAATCCTTCTGCAATGGAAAAATCCTGATCTGCTGCTACCAGAGCAAAAGTATATCGTCCTTCCAGTGAGGATTGTGATGTCACGGCGTGGACCAATGTAAGCTCGTTTGGATCGGTTGGAATATCCAAAACTGGATCTTCCGAGTACAAGACTCCTTTAGCAATCATCGCGGCATTAGTACCCATGATGTCCCATTCCGACTGAGTAAGTGGTTGAAATGGACCTGAAGTCTCCTTGCTCAGTAATCGATCTGCAGGTTCTAAGGTCAATCCGTCAACGCTGATCGTATACCGATCGATTTTATATCCCACTCCAGGCTTGTTACCTTCTTGCCAAAGTAGATAATCCGGCAAGACCCAACGTAAGTAGATGCCATCCGGAGTTTCATTGCCTGGATTATTGTCAACACAGGCTTTTAAAGCCAAAGCTGGTGGAATAAAGTGGGAGGGAATGCTAAAGTCACAATCCACATTTTCCATTTCATCAATACTAAAATAGATTGCTTCACCGGAAGCTTCTTCTACTTCAAGCTTACCCTGTAAAATATCATTCGCCGGTATCTCGTCAAGATGGATCAAATTACCGTCAAGGAAGTAACTGCGATTTTCTCCACATCGAAGGATACTCAGCACCTGCCCCGATGTCAATCCGGTTTCCAACGTATTTCCTTCGGCATCTTTCAGAGTTGTACCGCTGATCTCCAAAAAGGCATCGGCATTACCGGGGGTCAAAAATAATTTTGCCTTAAAGGTTGTAGAAGGTGTAGAATTAAAATGCAACGTAATTTGGCCGTTAACTCCCGCATCGATCTGATCAAATCGAATGCTAGACTGGGTCACTGCACCCCAATTAATATTTGTACCATCAATTAATTGTATTCGATCGCTATAGAGTTGAACTACCGCCTGTTGTAGTTGGCCATAACTAGGTAGAGAGCTAATAGTTAATAAAATAAGCACTAAATTTCTGTACAGTGTCTTAATCCTGTTCATTATCATCTGGATTTATCTATCATTTAAAATGAAATCACCATTGGGGTACTAACCTGACCATTAGGTAAGTAGTATGTGGCATTTAATTTAACCGAGGTTGGAGAGATGTTTATTTTCGCATTTCGGACCTTATCAATTAATTCGACTTGGACAGACCTTCCTGTCTTATTCTGAGCGCTTTGTATTTGCCCAAGGTCATCTTCCGCGATACAACCCAGAAGTCCAGTCTTCAATTCCTGGAATATTTTATCGGCCTCGACTTGCATGTTGGCGGTGATTTTCTGTTTTAGTCTTGGGAAAATATTATAAGCGTTTTTCTCAAAATCAGACAGAGTTACTGGGCGTGGTAAAATACCATAGTCGATACCCGCCAAGCCCAAATGCAAGGTTCTATTGAATTCTGGAGCTAAATTGCGGCACGGAGAAGTGCTCACATCAGATTCTAGCAATTGATATATTCCAGAAACTTGTTCGAGCCAATCATTCACACTATATTCTGCAACTCTGAAATCGACCAGATCAGGATGTTCTCCGGCATTCAACTCAAGTTGGTCAAATAATTCAGAACCATTCTGATCAAATTCAATCTCATCGCCACTGAGGCCCGTTATAATATCCGACAGCTTTGCCCTGAAGGTTGGATATTTGCTAGTACGAAAATGGATTCGATAGAGAACATTATCTGGCAAAGGTTCATCAGCTAATTCTCCTCCCACCTCAGGCTCCAGGTCGTAAGATGGATTACTAACTGCATTATATGCAGAATTCTCCCCAATACTTACATCTTTCGGCAAATTGCCAAGCCGAACAATCTCAAGTCGATATAATTTCTCATCGTTGTTTAAATTTGCCAGTGAGAAATCGAGTCGGTTATTTATTGGGTTGTAAGTATAATCTATCAGCTCTTCATCCCCACTGGCACTAATTAATCTTATTTTCTGTTGATAATCACTTGGAACATTATAGAGTAAATCAGGCTGACCCGATATCAACTCGATAAAAGCATCTTTCTGAATATCTTCCTCGGGATAAAAATTAACCATGCCATCAGACGGATAAGCAGCTTTTATGTTGGAAACAGGAATATAATTAAGACTGCTTCCGGTAGTAAATGTAGTTATAGCCTCTTCTTCATTAAAAAAATCACCATTTTTAAAAACCTTAATATGTAATTTAGCAGTAATATTTTCATTTGGTGGAAGAAATTCTTTCGGCACAAAAGTGATCTTTTGATTCGAAATAACCACCTCGTGCTCAATTGGTATTTGATCCTCGGTTGTAAACATTTGATGATCATCTTCCGATAATCGTGCAATAAAATTTTGATTATCAATTTTGTAGTTCTTATTTAGAGACATCGTGAGATAAGCCTCCGGCTGGATGTTTGTTTCTATCTCAACTGCTTCGTCCGCCGGCGAAAAATATGACACAATAGACATTCCCAACGGATTGTTGAAGTCATCATTATTGAGATCACAGTTGTCACCCAATTCAATTGACATGTTTTGTTCGAACTTAACAAATCCTAGTCTTATCCGGACGGCCACAGAGGCTTGGGCCCAGAAGGGATTTGGCATTCGGGCTTGTAACACAGTTGCTAATCCAGTCTGAAAAATTGGCAAACCGAAAACCTTTAATTCACCATTTATGTAGGCCCACATTTGTCCACTGGCATACCAACCATTAATACCTGCTGGTTCAGGACCACAATAAAGATTATTGTATTTCTTGAGCATTACATCAAATCCGACTCCTGCCTCCAAAGTGGCTTGTACAATTCCTATTATACCAACATTGACATCAACCATTAAATCAGCACCAAAGGCAAATCCGGCTCCCGATTGACGCAAGTCTTCATTGGTTCTAATCTGGGGTAAAAGACTTCTCAAATTTGCCGGTAAATCTGGAAAACTCGGCACTTCTGTTCCAATGTCCAGATACATCCTGGCTTGTACATCGACAACATCTCCAATGTCAATCTTAACTCCGGCGCGATTCTCTTCTTCTGGGGTGCCTATGTACAAATACCACTTTTCCGGTGATACGTGTAAGCGAGCATCTACTAATTTCCCTTGCGTACCAGAACCTGTGATCGGTCCTGCATTTAGAAACGCGACAAGGGTTCCACTGAGCGTACTGTTCTTGAAATCAAAACCCAGATCCACAAATGCAGTCAATCCGGTCATTCCTGCTACATTAGTACTCGGAGTCAATGCCGCTAATTCCGTAATGTTGTCATTTAGGAGCAAGGCTGTACCGCTGTATCGAATCTCGTTTAGACCCAGGTCATCATTAAATTCCATAAGCATACTAAGTGTGCCAGTTACAAGGTTTTCATCTCCCACGCTAAATAGTACCGTCGCTTTAAAGCTGAGTAAAACATTGGCATCAGGAACATAAGAGGTAGCTGTTAAGGTCTGACCCGGTATCAAGGTTGAAGGATTTGGTTCCGAATTGGCAAAAAGATCAACATCGACATCACCAATGGCCATTTTATAGGCAACACCACCTCCAAATCCCTGTAGTTGAAATGGACCAGAAGCTTTGGCTAGATTACCAAAATTCAACAATCCATCTACATAGAAATATTCATAATCATTCACGCGACCGAATTGAGTGACCGCTTCCACCGAAAGACCGGTCTTCTCTATTTCAAGTGTTCCTGCCCCCTGAAAGCCCTCGCCAAATGCAGGATAGTTTGGATCATCATTAAA
>JAGQWZ010000453.1 GCA_020436835.1 Saprospiraceae bacterium
CCCTGATTCCATTCATGGTTTTGGACTCCAGGACATCAATAATCCATTCGAGGGGCTCTGCATTATCGTCTACATCTTTATAGCGCATGGCAGTGAATCGTTTGAATTCACCCTGGTCGGAAAAAGTAAAAGTTCCGGATCCGGTCATTCCCTGGTAAGACATGGTTGCCTGTGCTGTATGATCATCCACGGACGTCCAGGAAATACAGGGACCCCTGACAGCCCACGGAAACCACACGATTTCAGCCAGGTAGCGCTGCATGGAAGCCTGGTTGAGTTTTGGGATATTGCTGACCGAAACAATGGGTATGACTGAGCCTGCCTTAATCAGCATATCGCCCTGGCCTTTGGAAAATTGATCTCGCCCCGATAAGGAAATGATAGGATTTAATGCTATTTCTACCGCCCAGTGGAAAGCCGGAGGATCCAGCGTAAAATATTGGTCTGCGTTTCCCTGATACCACCCAGACTGACCCGGTTTTGATTTCATCCGCACTTGTTGGGTTAGATAAACCGTCTGGACCGGTTGCCGGTCTTCAATACCAGTGTATTTCAGCCATTTCTTTACCGGGTCTGGTAACTCATCTGGTATTTGCGGTGCGGATAACCTTTCTTGCACTGCAAGTAATTGCGATCTTTCTTTTTGAATCTTTAAAGCCAATTGGTGGTGAGCATAGCCGGTGATGGAGGCTATGAGGAGGATGACATTGGCCACGGTCCCGAACTTCGCATCCTGCCAGTACTGGATGATCAGGACCTGAGATACCAGCACCGCGCCCGTACCAGGTAGCCACCAGTAGTCCGGCGCGACCCACCGTAGGATTACAGCAGCGATAAACAATAAACCGGCAAGCAGCCACCAAATACCTGATATCCTGGATATGGGAAGTGTAAGCGCAGGAAATGATCCCAGCTCAAATGCTTTAAAAAATCCCATCAGGTGAATCAATCCATGGATAGTTATCAGGATGGAAAGTAAAGTTTTCATGGTCATCTGATCCGGGAGCAAATTTAGCTTGCGTGGGATGGTGAAATGCTACTATGGGTAAGTCCAACCTGTGATCTAAGTCATTGCTTTACAGGGATGTAATTCTGATTTTAATTCGATAATCAAATCATATTTAAATACTTGGATGGCTAATATCCCTTTTGTTATCAGAGATTAGGCTTTCTTTTTGAATACGATGGAATTAGTGGCTCTACCCTAATTAGAAATATTAATGATTTTATAAGCCTGCCGGAGGGTCGTTGACGTTAAAATCAAATAATAGAATCCGGAAGGGATGTCATCGGTGTTCCACACATATTCCTGGCCCGGATTTATGGATATTTTCTTTAGGATCACCCCTGACCCGGATACCAGGTTTATTTCACAAGCGTGCTCAGTGCCGGCATCCAGCTTCAGATTAATAGATTGATTAAAAGGATTGGGATAATAGCTGAATGCAGGAGTTTGTCTGAGAGGTAATATGGCGGTAAGTTCGCTTTTAAAGATCATAACCCCCGGATAGGTAGGGACGAATAACTGATTATCTGCAATAATGGGTTGCCTTAAAAAAATACGTGAGGTGTCTTCAAAGCGCAGTGTCCCGTCATAAATGTCAAATCCCTTGAGAACCGATGGAGCTCCACCGCTCACATAGACAATGCCATTGGCCCCAGCCGGATTGGAGAAGTCCCGGGAATTTGACTGGTATTCCCACAATTTTTCTCCATTGTTGGTATTAATAGCTAACAGCACTCCAACGTTTTCCTGCTTATTCAATGCCGTGAATATTAATACACTGTCCGCAAGTATGGCATTACCACCTGGAAAAAACAGGGATTGTATCCCCTCCGGTAAGGAGTAACACCAGTTTTTGTAGGCATCAAAATAATAGGAACATACAGTCGTATCATTGCA
>JAGQWZ010000454.1 GCA_020436835.1 Saprospiraceae bacterium
GTGTATCCCGGTGGGGCAATTTAAATTGAGTGTGAGATTCATAACAGTCTCTCTCTGCATTGTAGATCATGATTGCAGTACCTATGCCCTCTATTCGGGCTTTCACTTGCTTCACACCAGACCAGTCATCTTCTACAAAAATCGGAGGAAGGTAAGTATGTGCAGCACATTCATGAGTACCGGTATAAACCGTTGTGATCAAAGTGGTTGTATCCCAGCATTCCATCACAGGAGGAAGCGTATCAAGATCGGTTATCCAAAATTCGCATCTCCAATAGCCTGGACCGAGTTGTTCTGCCATATTCGGGGGGGTACCGGCAGGGGGTGTGACCTGGCAGGTCTGCTGCGGTGCGCCATAGCAATCTTGCTTGATTTCCACAACGACCTTATACTGTATTTCACAACTGCTTCCAAATTTCCAGGCATCGAGGTGCGCGGTAAGACCACATTTGTCATCAAAGTCGGCCGCCGTGAATTCAAGCATTCCATCATTATCCAGATCAGAAATTTCTACCAGATACAGCGTGTCGCAAACGCCTAACCGGTCATAGGTAATGAATGGACCAACATGGGCAGTGGTGTCAGCGCAGTAGACGGTATCTTTTTGTTCACAATAGATATTATCAGCAGTGATTTCAGGAAACTGAAGTACTACGATTGTATCAAATGCAACGCCCCTGCGTCCCAATTTGTCAAATGCTTCCCATTCCCTAATGATTACTTTTACTGTATCCTGTACTCCAGGTACACAGTCATAAGGAACGACCCAATCAGCCGCATGTTCGGCCACGGGTACTGGTTGATTGGCGCATGGAATGGATACCGGAGGAGGAGATCCTCCGATGCCACCACCCTGAACCAGGTCATCATCACAGTAAACTGTGATTTTTCGATTAGGCAAGTATGGTATCTGAGAGTCCTTTAGTGTAATCAGGCTCCAACAGGTACCAAGTGCATTGGTAATAGTGACTTTTAATTCTTGTCCTGCCAAAGAACAGGCTTCGGGAATAATAATGTAATCGGTAATATACTGGCCTGTCTTTCGTGAGAGTAAAACGGGTCCGCGGTGGAGCGTTACTTCCAATTCACCCACTCCGTCTGCGCCATTCACGATGAGGTTAGACAGATTGATCCTGGCAATGCCATCGGGATCAATTGCTGAATTGATATTGCGGCAATTTGGTGCCACATTCAAAGGCTGATTAGAACTGATCGCCGCCCCAATATTGATAAGGCCGGCTCCACTTCCGTAGTCGAATCCGGGGGTCAGCATATCGATCGCGGTATTCACCATATCGGCCTTGACCTCGGCTTTGGTGTAACCCGGATTGGCTTCGAAGATCAAAGCCGCTGCTGCCGCTGCATGGGGTGCTGAAGCGGATGTACCAAAGAAGTTAGGAAAAATGTCCGGATCCTGAGGGATGTCAGAGACAAAGAAGGTAGTATTTCCACCGTCCGGACCGACAAAATCAGGTTTCCTTAAGTCAAGTGGACTGGGAAGGGGATTTCCCAAGGCGTCTAACACGATGGGTACACCACCCCAGGAAGAAAAATTGTTTAAGCCCGGAGGATCCACTCCATAGTAGGGGGTGAAAAACCAGGCTGAAGCGCCCACCGCACATGCTTCGGCGGTATTGGCGTGACCAACAATGGTTGGTGCGGTATTTCCGAACTCCAATGCGGCATTAGATCCATAGATGATTATTTTAACCCGGTTGGGTGCCGGACCGTCATAATGCTCGATTGAGAAATTAAATGTTCCATCAAAAAATGCCTGTACTCCCTCAAAGGCATCTCCGGTTCCAGAATTATTGAAAGCAAAACTTCCACCAAGGAAGTTTAAGTTTTGGTCCCAAACTACTAGGTCAAGGTCAGAAGCCGGATTCGCCGCACCGGTTACACTGTAGAAAGGTTCATCCCACTGCAGGATTATCGTGTAATTACCAGGAGCAAAATCTACTTGTAAGAACTGATCTCCGGGTGCAAACTCATGTGCTCCCACATAAAATGGGCATAATGGTGCACCTTGCGTATAGATTGCTTCGTAAGAATCCCGGTCGGAATTCCCCGCTGATGAAAAATACATGGCTCCCAAACCGTCCGCAACCGTTACCAACTGAGACACAATGCCAGGCATGAAATATGGTTCAGTGAAATAGATAACATCATCGACGATGATGTTGCAGCCGGCGGCAAATAGATCCAGAATGCCCAATGCGAAGTCTACTTGTCCCATGAAAGCGGTATGGAAAGCCAATTCTGCGCCCGGAGCTACATCATGTACGATTTGCAGCATGGCCCGGCCCTCGTCAGAGGCTCCTCCGCCAAAATCTGACACTACATCAACCGGAGTGGTAAAACCATTAGGATTTCCTGCGCCAGGCAGATCGCCCCAGGTGATGTCCATCGCGGCTCCTCCCTGGTCATCATAGCTGTCAGAGAGTACTCCGATCTTGTTGCCAGTACCATCAACCCCATAGAATTGACGGGCTATGTTAGAATTCTGAGCGGCATCTCCCTGGCTGGTAACGGCACCAATGTTGGTCACTGGTTTCTTCACCACATCGATCCGGTCCGCCTCCGGCAGGCCTTTCAGAGACGAGAGCTGTGCCATCGGCAGAAGGCAGTTGATCATATTTTTGTAATGTCTGACATTAACGGCCCCTTTTGCCGTCAGTTTCGAGATGCAATTATCAACATCCTTCGAAACAATTTCCAGGGCGATTTTGTCCCCTCTAATCACCAGAAAATCTTTAGCTAAGGGCATCACATCATTGATGGATTCCCCACTTTTCATCTCTTGATAAATGTTGGTAATTTGAAAAAGATCGGCGGACATTTTAGTGGCTTCAACTCTCTCTTTGAAGGAAGCTATGTCGTCAACTGACATTTCAACATCGATCAGAGGTCTAAATTCCTGACCGTAAGACACAAGTCCTAGCGTCATAAACGCCAAAACAACAAATAGGCTAATCCTACCTGCAAGTTTGGTTTGCGAGTTCATCACTGGATTAAATTTTGGTTATTACAGCGGTAATTTTAGTGAAAACCGGGCGAAAGAAAGAACCAAAAACCCAACATTTGATATATTATTAAATCATATGTAAATCTCCTTGATCATCAGATCTAAATGATTTAAATTAATTCATAATATGATTGTGCTCAATTTTCTGGTTGGTAGAAGGGACGGGTGTCGTGGATGATCAGCTCAAAGCAAAAAAAAAGGCGACCAAATGATTGATCGCCTTTTTAAAGTTTTTTTCTCGTCTGTGCTAGAGAGCAGCGACGTGTTTGGTCAAACTACTTTTCAGGTTTGACGCTTTGTTCTTGTGAATATTATTTTTCTTGGCCAGTTTGTCGATCATACTGATCACTTTCGGCAGAAATTTCTCTGCTTCCACTTTATCTGTCAACTCCCGCAAATTCTTAATAGCAGTCCGTGTAGATTTCTTATAATACCGGTTTCTCAGTCTTTTAGAAGCATCCTGACGGATCCTCTTTTGTGATGACTTATGATGTGCCATATCTTATTTCGTATCAAATTTAGGAGCGCAAAGATATACTTTTCTTAGGATTTGGTCCATCTTATTTTGGAAACTTTTTAACGGTCAGGTGCTGAATTTCATTGGATCGCTTTATTTTTCAGGGGCTGGAACATGTATATGCAGACGGCGCCTTGCCCTTTATACCGGCGATATCGACTGATAACAATGACCTACGATAAATTTGTTGCTTTTTTTTAGTTAAAGGCTTCTACAAACACCTTTTTTTAAGTTAAAAACTTGTTTTGACCGAAGCGACCGCCTAACTTTACTGCCGTATTATACATTTATTTAATCTAAAACTTCTACTAATGAACAAAGGAGATTTAATCGAAAGTGTAGCAAATCAGTCCGGATTGACTAAGGCTGATGCTGCCAGAGCTGTGGATGCAGTCTTGGACGCTATCACTGGCAGTCTTATGCAGGGAACTAAAGTGACCTTGCCTGGGTTTGGTACATTTTCTACTTCTAAGAGAGCGGCGAGAACCGGTCGTAACCCATCTACCGGCGCCACGATCAAGATCAAAGCAAAAACTATCGCAAAGTTTAAACCTGGATCTAAATTGACGGATGCTGTCAATTAAATTATGATCTAACGAGATCTTTAAGAAATAAAAGGGAAGGCAGTCACAAAGATTGCCTTTCTTTTTTAGTAGTATCTTAAGAGTGGATATCATCCGAACCAGCAAATTAAGGTTTATGAAATTTGAAACGAAAGTGATTCATGCGGGGATAGAGCCAGACCCGGCTACCGGTGCCATTATGACCCCCATTTACCAGACTTCTACCTACGTTCAAGAGGCACCGGGCAAACACAAAGGATATGAATATGCCCGCACTCAGAACCCCACCAGAAGTGTGCTTGAAGCTAATTTGGCAGCGCTTGAAAATGGAGTGAAGGGAATATGCTTTGCCTCCGGACTGGCTGCCATGGATGCGGTCATGAAATTGTTGGAACCCGGGGATGAAGTGATTTCAACCTATGAACTATACGGTGGTTCTTACCGGCTGATGACTCAGCTTTTTACCCGTTATGGTATCAAAGCCCATTTCATCGATCTTAACGACAAAACTCTGCTTCGAAATCATATTAACGATAAGACGAAGTTGATCTGGATTGAGACACCCACCAATCCCATGTTAAGTATTCTCGATATCAAGTATATCTGTAATCTTGCGCGCAAACACAAGATCATCACTTGTGTAGATAACACCTTTGCCAGTCCATATTTGCAGAATCCGATTGATCTGGGAGCAGATCTGGTGCATCATTCTGCCACTAAATACTTGGCCGGACACTCTGATGTGATTCTGGGAGCCATCGTTTCGAACGACAAAGAGCTGGCCGAACGATTATATTTCATCCAGAATGCTTCGGGAGCTGTACCCGGACCTCAGGATTGTTTCCTTACCCTCCGGGGGATTAAAACCCTCCATTTGAGAGTGCAAAGGGCTTGCGACAATGCCCTGGAAATTGCCGGTTTTCTGAAAAAACAGAAACGAGTGGACAAAGTTTTCTATCCGGGGTTTAAGGATGCACCCAATCATCAGATTGCCAAGAGGCAGATGAAGCACTACGGTGCAATGGTGTCCTTTAATCTCAAAAGTGATACCAAGCGAGCGGCAAACCGGGTTTTGAATAAAACCAAGTTATTCAGCCTCGCCGAATCGTTGGGAGGGGTGGAGTCATTAATCGGGCATCCGGCCAGCATGACCCATGCATCCATACCCAAGAAAGAACGGCTCAGTATCGGTCTCACTGATTCCTTGATTCGCCTAAGTGTGGGCGTCGAACATGTTGACGATCTCATCGCCGATCTGAAATCTGCCCTAAACTGAGCATCCTTTATAGATAGAAAGCTGGAATTCAGATACATATATAGAAGGAATTTATGTTATCTTTAAGCTAACAATTAAAGTATTTGTGGCAAAGAGAAAATCTTCTCAGCGTAAAAAGACGACCACAAGAAAGGTGCGTCCCAAGGCTTCAAATACCCCTGACGTCCGGGATGTATCTCCATTCTGGAAGAAAGATGTTGGATTGTCAAATCGTGAGGCTCGTTGGCTGAAATACATCACAGGGGGCGTCACCCTGATTATGATCTCACTCTCACTACGGGTAGGACTCAATGGAGATGATGATGTTCAGGCCAGTTATGCCTCCTCAATCACCAGTTTTTATTCCAGCTTTGGCCGGGATACCTCCTGCTTTAACAGTGGCCCGGAGATCAAATATTACGGGGCCCTGTTTGAATTGATTACCGGAACGACCAACGATCTTTTTGGATTTGAGAAGGAAGAGCCTGCCTACTATCAAATAAGACATATCTGGTCTGCCATTTTCGGTGGTGTGGCAATTTACTTTATCGCGTTATTAATTGGAGAAATTGCCGGCTTCCAGGCTTCTGTACTGGGTATCATCATGCTTTTTTTTAGCATGCGGTATTTGGGCCACAGCCTCATCAATCCCAAAGATATTCCATTTGCTGCCGGTTACACTGTCAGCATTTATTTTCTCTATCAGTTGCTAAAAAGTCTTCCGGAAGTCCGAAGGTCGACCATTGCCGGGATGGCGGCCGGTATCATGATGAGTGTGGGAATTCGCATCGGTGGTATTTTGGTCATCGGATACCTGGGGCTTTTTGTTGCATTATATTTTATCTGGAAATGTGGATTTACTTCAATTTTCCGAAGTGAGTCAAGGCCATATTACCGGGCATTCTTTCTTCCGGTCATTCTGGGTATGCTGGGAGCATTACTTGTTTGGCCATTCGGGCTACTCAATCCTTTACAGAATATACCGGCTGCATTGGATGCCTTTGCTAATTTTCAGTACGCCATTAAGGTACTGTTTGATGACCGTCAGGTATGGTCCAGTGATATCCCGGTAGAATACTTACTCACCTGGATGGTCCTTACCATTCCAATTTATACGCTTATCGGGGCACTATTGTTCCTCGGGTTACTCCCTGGGATTCTCCGAAAATTTAACTTCATTGCCGTCTTTCTTTGCTTGTTCGCCTTTGCTTTCCCAATCATATACGTGCTGGCTTCAGGATCTATTTTGTACGATGGGTGGAGGCATTTTCTCTTTACCTATCCACCACTGATAGTTTTAGTTACTCTTGCCTGGTGGACGGGCTACCAGAGGGTGAAAGAAAAGAAAATCCTGAAATATGTTTATGGAGCAGTTCTTGGGTTTTGTATTCTCGAATCGGCTGTTTTTTTATTCAGGAACCCATCCTTTCCATACGTGTATTTCAATCCCATTGCCGGAGGTATCAAAGGGGCCTATGGAAGCTATGAACTGGACTATTGGGGTACCAGTGTAAAACAAGCGGTGGCAGCCCTCGAAAGGCAAGGTATTTTATACGAGGGAATGCAGGATACGGTGACAATCGGTACCAATTTCTCCCATGCAGTTCAAGTGTATACGCATAAGTATAATGGATTGGTCAAAGTGAACTATGTAAGGTGGCGGCAACGCAATGATCGACCCTGGGAATACGGCATCTTTGTCAATCGATTTGTGGATGGCACCTATCTTCGAAACGGTTATTGGCCTACGAGCAAGACTATTAATACAATTGAAGTGAATGGCTGGCCCATTGCGATTATTGAAAAAGATGCCCTGAATTCCGATTCATATATTGCGGCGCAAGCCATCGTCCGGCAGGACTGGCAGGAAGCCTTGTTCTATGCAGAGAGAGAAACCCAGGCCCACCCTGACAATGAAATTGCGTGGATCAATCTGGGTATGGCATATCTGAATAATAACCAGGAAGCCCGGGCTAAAGGCCCTTTGGACCAGGCGGTAAAAATCGCCCCTGACAATCAAAATGCTTTGAATTTTCTCGGGTATTACTTTTTTGTCATGAATCAGCTTGAAGACTCCTGGAATACCTTTATGAAGGCTATCGAGTTGCACCAGACGGATGTCACAGCATACTACTATCTGGCCCGCATTTGTTATGAAAGACAGAATTACTCAATGGGACTGGAATATGCGCTCACGGGTATCGACTACAATACAAATAATCCACTATGCTATCAGGTGGCGGCGCAACTTTACTACGCCTTAGGGGACCAGGCTAACGCTCAAAGATACCTGACGGCCTTCAATCGACTTAGCGGCAATTAGTCGTTGAGCGCCTTCATGCTAAGGACAAGGTTTGCGACTTTTTGCCCATTCTAAGTTGTAATATCGGACGTAGCTTCTGTTAAGCCACCCTATCCGGGAGCGGTTTGCTCGCTTGAATGTCCCCGAGACATTCGCCTGTGGCGCTGCATTTGGCTCACTCGTTCATGCTTCGACTGGTACAAAAATGTCCATCTCAGACAATGTAATAATATCCAATGGGTGGCTACGTGTACATCCCGTAAAGTGTCATACTGCTGGGGATCTTTACTTAAACCTTTTCGATGATCATCGAGGATGCACCACCACCTCCATTGCAGATAGTTGCGAGTCCAATTTTACCATCTCTTGA